>JARBUP010000024.1 GCA_029239575.1 Bacillota bacterium | reverse complement strand
TTTAATTCTGCCATTTTTTCTGCTACTTCTATCACTTCATTTATTGGACTGTTTCCTAAACAAAATCCATGGCTTATTGTAACTTTATTATTCCATTTAGCTTCTTCAACAAATGTACACAATTGTTTAATTGTATAAATTCCAAGAGACCCACCATCATGTAAATGAATATCAACTTCAGCATCAAACTCTACTGCAATATCCATCATTTTTTCCAATGATAATTCTACATTATTATCTATTGTTGCAGGGTCCAATCCTCCAACTACCTTTACGCCATTTCTCATGGCATCTTTCATTAATGAAATAGAATTGCTTTTTAATAGACCATGCTGCGGGAAAGCAACTAACTCATAATTTAATTTATCTTTATAATTTCTTAGAGCTTCAGAAACTCTTTCAACATTGCCCATACCTATAACTGGATCTACATTACATTGCACTCGAGCAAATGTTACTCCATTTTTAGTAATTAAATCCAATAAACTTTCTGCTCTTTCTTTTGTGAAATCAAGAAATTTAGGTAGAAAATTTTCTTCTTCTTTTATTCTATCAAAAACATTTGTAAAAGGTGTGCACGCTTTCCATGGTCCTCCAAAATGGCCTTTATCCAAATGAATATGCTTTTCATATAAGGACGGTAAAGCAAGCAATCCTTTTGCATCTATAACAGGTATACCATCTGATGGTATGCTTCCTTCTGTGATATTTATTATCGTTCCATCTTCAATTAATAAATTCTCTTTTTTTGTTAAAGTTCCACTAATATAATTGTTTATATATTCAAAACCATTTTCTAATAATACATTGCTTATCCAAAATTTTTCATTCATTTTTTACCCCTGATATTCATTTATTATTTCTATAGCAGCTTTTCCTGTCATATGTTCAATTTTTACTTCTACTAAACTTACATTATTCCAGCTACGTTCAATTGATTTTTTGCTTTCTTCAATAAAGTCAGGTGAATATTTTTCAACTAAATATTTAAGCACATTTAACTTTTCGCTATCATCATCTAAAATTCTTGCTTTGCCAAAAACAATTACACTGCTAAAATGAGTTGTAAAAGTTTCTTGTATAACGTCATCTTTTTCAACTACACAAAATGTTACTTTGTCGTTTCTTTTTATGCTGTCCAGCTTATGGCCTTTATTTGCACAATGAAAATATAATTTACCATCATTATAGATATAACTTACAGGTACAGTATAAGGGTAACCATCATCGCCTATAACACCCAAAATTCCTGAAGAACATTTTTTTAATATCTCAATCGTTTTCTCATTCTGTAATAATTGGTTTTTTCTTCTCATTTCTCTAAACATTATTCACCTCATTAGTAAAATTTTTATTATTATCTTTTTAAATCTACAATTATTAATATTTTATTTTATGTATTTGTTTTCTTATGTTATTATTGTTTACAGAAAGTCACCCTGTGCCCTTTTGGGTGGTAATAATATTATAACACAAATATATTAATTTCCAAATATAAAAATATAAAGTCACCTCTAATTAGAAGTGACTTTACGAATTATACAAGTACTTTTTTTTCCTTTTTATCAACAACACTGCCCTTTTCTATTAAGTGTTTTTAATAACAAAATTTGCATATTTCAAATTTTGTTGGGTATTTTTATAAATTATATTCTTTTATTTTATATCTTATTGACCTCTCACTTATTCCAAGACTGTCGGCCGTCCATTTTCTATTTTGGTTGTTGTTATCAAGAGCAAACCTTATTACTTTTTTCTCTATATCTTTAAAATTTTCGCCTTCATAAATTTTAATATATTTTTCTATGTTATCACCATATACTTTGTTTAATTTTTGAGATATTAATTCAAGAGAATCTGCTTCTATATAATCACCAGTATTTAAAAGTACAGCTCTTTGAATAATATTTTCAAGTTCTCTCACATTTCCCTCAAATTTACAGCTTTTTAAAAGATTATATGCTTCATCAGTCATGCCTATTATATTTTTGTTAAATGAAATATTATATTTATCAATAAAATATGGAATAAGCAGTTTAAGGTCATCAATTCTTTCTCTTAAAGGAGGTGAAACAAAATTTATTACATTTATTCTATAGTATAAATCCTCTCTAAAATTACCCATTTCAACTTCTTTTTTTAAATTTTTATTAGTAGCACAGATTACTCTTACATCAACTTTATATATTTTATCATTCCCTATTTGCCTTATTTCTTTTTCCTGAAGAAATCTAAGAAGCTTTGACTGTAGTTTTAAATCCATTTCGCCTATTTCATCAAGAAACAACGTTCCTTGGTCTGCTTTTCTAATTATTCCTGTTTCATCTTTATATGCTCCTGTAAATGCACCCTTTTTATATCCAAACAATTCACTTTCGAGAAGTTCACCAGGCAATGCAGCACAGTTTATGGCACTGAAAGGTTTTTCAGCACGATTGCTTGATGTGTGTATTTTTTGAGCAATAAGCTCTTTCCCCGTTCCGCTTTCTCCAGTAATCAAAATGGTTGCATCAGTATCTTTAACCTTATTTATTGTTGTTGTAATTTCCTTAATTTTTTCAGATTCACCTATTAATTCCTTTTTTATATGACCTTCTAAGCTTACAATTTTTTCAGCCATTTTTAATTTTTCAGCTGCTGTTTTCAATAATAATAATAGCTGTTCATTTTGTATTGGCTTTGTTATAAAATAATATGCACCCGATTTAATTGCATCAATTGAATTATCAATTGTTGAATATGCTGTCATTATTATAATTATAGCTTCTGCATCAATTTTTAGAATTTCTTTCATCAAATCAAGTCCGCTGTCTTCTTTAATCCTCAAATCAAGAAGAACAAGACTTATTTTTTCATTTTTAAAAATATCAACAGCTTCCGCATAATTATCGCTTGTATATATATCATAGTAATCTTCTAACAAAAATTTAAGCGAGCGTAAAATTATTTTTTCATCATCAACTATAAGCAGTTTATCTTTCATTTGTATCACCTTTATTCCCTTTTTTTGCTGTCAGGATTATACACATACCTTTCATTTCACCTTCACTTACTGCAATTATATTTCCACCATTATCTTCAACCATTTGTTTTACTACAAACATCCCAACACCATTTCCATGTGACTTAGTTGTAAAAAACGGTTCAAAAATATATTGAATATCTTTTTCATTCATACCATATCCATTATCTTTGAAATATAACAAAATTTCATTATCTTTTTCTTCTGCAAATATTTCTATAATAGGGTCCTGTGTATCTTTTACAGCATCTTTACTGTTAAGTATAATATTTATAACAATTTGTTTAAAATGATTGATATCAAATTTGATATAATATGATTTATCAATATTAACTGATAATTTTATATTATTAATTTGCAGCTTAACAAGTTTTATTGAGCTAATTACTTCATCATGCAAATTCAAATTACAAATTAATGGTTTGCGTGGAGATGTGTATTCTATAAATTCTTTAATAAGTTTATCAATTCTATCAATCTCTGCGGGTATGTCCTCAGCTGCTGCAATCATAAATTCCTTGTTTTCTATTTTGTCTTTCATTTGTCCTGTATATATTTTTATTGAAGTGAGAGGATTTCTGATTTCATGGGCTATGGATGAAATTATTTTATCCATAAACTGCATTTTATCATATTCCCTCAGTTCTGCCATAAGAACTTTTTGTTCTTCTGTCTTTTTTTCAATAATTTTATTAAGTCTTTTATTGATGCTGTAGATTATTAAAATGATAACAAGCATGGATATAAATATATAAATTACTATTTTCATATATAATTCATATTGTTCCCTTGAGTTTTTTATAGGTGCTCCAAACCACTTTCTGTAAATTATATCATACATGCCATTTTCCTGAATTTCTTTTAATCCTTCATTAAGTTGGTTTAATAGAATTGTATTATCTTTTTCTACTGCAATGGCATATTTTTTCTCATTAAGTGAATTTCCAACTATTTTTACTAAATCAGTGGAATTATTTTCATTACATAAATAATTTACAGTTAATGTGTTTGCTATTAAAGCATCAACTTTATGATCAAGCAAAGATTGCAGAGATTCTTCAACTGAATCATATTCTATAATTTTTATTTGACTTATTTTACTTATTTGATTATAAACGCTGTCTTCTCTCATTATTGCAACTGTTTTTCCTATCAAATCAATTTCTGATTTTATATTATAGGTATTACTTTTAACAAAAACAGACTGGGAGTTCATGAATAGTGAATCTGTAAAAGAAAACTTTGTTTTCCTTTCTTCAGATTCCTTCATTCCTTGAATTATGTCTGCTTTTCCTTTTTCTATTGAATTATAAGCATTTTCCCATTTCATTGGAATATATTTAAATTTTATTCCTGTGGTAAAACTTATGGCTTTCATGATATCAACATTAAATCCTTTATAAACGCCATCAGAATCCATATATTCATAAGGAGGAAAATTATTATCCCCTGCAACTTTATATACAATTTCTTCTGCAAAAGCATGTAAATTTATATTTAATAAACTCAATGTAACAATTAATAATATAATTTTTTTCATTTGTTATTTCCTTATTATTTTATATTCTAATTTATATTAAAAGAATATATAATTATATCATTTTATTTATAATGGGACAATAATAATTAATCATATATATATCACCTTCCCGACCACGGCTGTTTCACAAGTAGAACTTTTTTGTAGTATAAAAAAGTTGCTACGCAACTCCCGCTATGGGGACCTATGTCCCCCTTCGGCGTAAAAATGCTGACGCATTTTTACTGAGCACCCCCCTTAACGGCAAGGACGTCCCGTCCTTTGCAATCCTCATTTTTTATATAATAGGAAGAGAACTTTCCTATTATATAAAAAATCGCCAGCTAAATTATAGCAAGCGATTCTTATATAATTTAAACTTTATTCCATTTACAAAGTTTATCTTGTATATAATCTATTAAAACAAATAAAGCAAATCCAACAATTGATATTACAATTATTCCAATATACATATCAATATAATTAATTCTTGACCAAGCGTCTAAAATATAATATCCAACACCAAATTTTGTTCCATATCCTTCTACAAAGAATAAAATTGAAACTGCAGCACCAAGTGAAACTCTTAAACTTGTAAGTAACTGTGGCATAATTGCTGGCAAAGTTATATGATAAATAATTTGCATTTTGCTTGCTCCAGTACTTTTTATTACTTGATACATAGTGTTATCAATTGAATTTACACTATCTCTCACTGCAACAATTACTTGAAAAACTATTACTAAAAACATAATTATAATTTTAGATTTTTCCCTCATGCCTAATAAAAGCATTGCAATTGGTAGTAGTGCTGTTTTAGGAATAGGATAAGCAAAATAAACTAAGGGGAACAGTAATTTATTTGCTTTTTTAGAATAAGCCATTAAAATTCCTGTAGGTATTCCGACTAACAAAGATAAAAACAAACCCATTCCAATTCTATATAAACTATATGATATATGTTTAAATATATTATTTTCCAAAGCTTTGTGGAAATTTTTATATACTTCTAATGGATTAGGTATAACAGTTGTATCCATAATTAAATATCCTAAAAACCATATTAAATTTAATATAAGGAAACCTTGAATAAATATTTTTAATTGATTTATAACTTTACTCATAAGTACCCCCTTACATTAACTTTTCTCTTAATATTTTTTTTATATGATAATAATTCGAATCATCGGGATGCATTTTGCCAAAGTATGAATTTTCCATCTCATATTTAAATTCACCCATATGTTTTCCCATTACGATAATTCTATTTCCTAAGTAAAGGGCTTCCTCTATGCTGTGAGTTACAAGTATAGTTGAAGTTTGATTTAGTTTCCAAATTTTCAAAAACAATTCCCTTGCTTCTTCCCTTGTAATTTCATCTAAAGCTGAAAAAGGTTCATCCATTAACAATAAGTCTGGCTTTTGAATGAATGCTCTTGCTATTGCAACTCTTTGTGCTTGACCGCCACTTAATTCTTTTGGAAATCTGTCCAATAAGTTTATTATTCCTAATGAATTATAAATTTTATCAATTATTTCTATTGAATTTTCTTTTATATCTACATTTTTATTCCTTATTTTAATAGGAAGCATGCAGTTTTCCCTGACGGTTTTCCAAGGTAGCAATCCAAAATTTTGAGGTATTATTCCTATTTTATGTTTTTTGGGGTTCAAAGACTCGTTTTTATCATTAACAATAAAATTTATAATACCGCTGTCAACATGAATTGTTCCTGCTAAAGCATTTATTAAAGTAGATTTTCCGCAGCCAGAAGGCCCTAATATAATTAATGCCTCCCCTTTGTTTATTCTTAAAGAAAGGTCATCTATAACTATATATTTTTCTTTTTTAGCTTTGTAGCTTATTGATACATTTTCAATGGAAAGCATAAAATCACCAACTTAATCTTTAAGAATTTACGGTATTAATTATTTGTGTATACATCAAAAACCATTTGTTCATAAGTTAATTCTGAGCTGCAAAGTCCTTTGTCTCTTGCCCAAACTAATGCTTCTTCAATAGCTTCTTTTGGAGGCAATGTGCTTGTTCTAAAAGGTTTTATTTCGATTTTACCTAACATTTCTTCTGGATATCCAACTGCTTCTATAATAGTTTTTTCATATTCTCTTATATCAGTTGAGTTCATATAATCAACTGCTTCATTATATCCTTTATATAAATTACGAATTGCATCTTTTTTTTCATTTAAAGCTTTTTGAGAAAAAGCTGATACTGCTGGATAAAGTCCGAATTCATTAGCACTTCCTAATAAAACAGCACCATCTTTTAATGCTAATGTTGCAAATGGTTCAGGCATTAAACCTAAATCTATTTTATCATTTCTTAATAATTCCAATCTGTCCGGTATTCTTGGAACAATTTCTTTTACTACATCTATTTTAGGGTCCATATTGTTGCTTTTTAATATGTAATCAAATGTGTAATCAATTAAAGTATTTTCTGATATTGCAATGCTTTTTCCTTTTATTTGACTTATGTCCGTTATTCCTTTATTTTTTCCTGCCATAAGTAAAAAATCACCATCTGTAATTCCAGTTATTTTAACATCAAATTTAGAATTTTGGTACATTGCTACTCCGATATAATCTGTTAAAACTCCGTCAAGTTCCCCAGCTTGAAATGCTGCGTCCCTATCTTTTGCAGATGTAAACACCTGTAAATCTAATTGTAGATTATACTTGTCAGCTATTTTTTTTTCATTCATTACTACAAAAGGGATAACATCGGATGATGACATCATTCCTAGTTTAATAACTGTTTTTTCATTTGCTGATTGATTATTTTCAGCTTCTTTTTTTGGCTCTTCTGTTTTAGCTGTACAACCAGTTAAAATCATGATTAAAACTAAAACAATTGAAATAATTTTTTTCATTTTCTATACCTTTCTTTTTGTTATTTAATATATTTATATTAATGGCTAATAAAATTTATTTATTTAGCCTTAATTAACAAAATTATATAAGAGCATCTAATACACCTAAAGATAATAATGTAATACTAACAATTTGATTAATGTTATATGATGCAATATTTGCATTTGTTAAATTTGTAGGGGATATCAATCTGTATTCAACTACAAACAAAGCAGCTATAATGAAAATACCAATATAATATATAAATCCAAGTTCAGGCGATAAAATTCCAAGGATAAATAAGCATATCAATGTTATTACATGAAACATCTTGGCTATTAATAATGCACCTTTAACACCGAACTGTGTAGCCATGGAATGAAGTTTATTTTTTTTATCAAAATCATAATCCTGTGAACCATATATAATA
The DNA here is from genome assembly GCA_029239575.1 of Bacillota bacterium. Taxonomy (GTDB): domain Bacteria; phylum Bacillota; class Clostridia; order Tissierellales; family Sedimentibacteraceae; genus Sedimentibacter. The sequence goes on along the minus strand of JARBUP010000024.1, from coordinate 9,834 downwards.
TCAAAGCCAGCAACCCACAATGTATTTGCTGCTCCCATTACTATGGGTATGAAACTTATTTCACCCGTTACAGCAATCCATGCCCCGACAGGAGCACATGCTGATGTAACTCCTAAAACTAAATGGCATAAAAAAGTAAATCGCTTTGTATATGAATATATTATGAGTAAAAACAATGCTATAGGAGAAAGTGCTAAACAAACATAATTTAATTTGTATGCACCAAAAAGCATCAATAAAAAGCATATTGCCGTAAAAATAACTACTTCTTTCTTTTTTACTTCACCTTTTGGTATCTGCCTCGTAGCAGTTCTTGGATTTTTTGCATCTATTTCTGCATCAATAACTCTGTTTATAGCATTTGCACCAGTACGAGCCCCCATAAAACAAACAAAAATCCAAAATAATACTGAAACTTTAAGCTTTCCATTAGATGCTAATATCATAGATATGGCAGCAAAACTTAAAGAAAATATTGTATGTGAAAACATAACTAATTTTCCATACTCTTTAATTTTCCCATATATTTTATTGTTAATTTTAATTATCAATTCCATATTCGTTCCATCTTTCATTTACAAATTCTTTGATTTCTTCTGACATTTCTATATCATTAGGCCAATCTCTTTTTAAGCCTTCTTCTTTTAATTTTTTGGTTGCATCTATTCCAATTTTATCATCCAAGAATAATAAATCTCTGTCTGCATCTATGTTATTAAATAATTTCCACATTACAACTGATAAATTTTCTGGACTAACCGAATCCACAACTATAACAAATTTATCTGAATGATTTTTCATATATTCTTTTAATGCTTCTTTTCCTTGGTTAGAACTATTTTTGTCAATAGAAATTATGTGGTAACTGTTTTTCATAGCAGTTTGTCCATTATTTATATTAAATAACTTTTTATTAGTCGCATCCACACCTAATCTACATCCAAATAAAGCTTCATTTGAAGAATGATCCAATGCATCAAGAGGACCTTGTGAAAAAACTAAATCCTTTATTTCTACATTATTTAAAATTGCATCTCTTACTTGATTTAAGTCTTGAACATCCACATCTTCATCAAAAACCACAATTAATTTAGTGTACATCATTTGGCCCATGCCCCAAATAGAATTCATAATTTTTTGAGCACAGCCTGGATATTTATTTTTAATAGACACTAAGGCTAAATTATGAAAAACTCCTTCAAAAGGTAAATTTAAATCTATTAATTCAGGCATTACCATTTTTAACATAGGAAGAAATATTCTTTCAGTAGCTTTTGCCATATAGCAGTCTTCCATAGGCGGCTTGCCTACAATTGTAGTAGGATAAACTGCATTTTTTTTGTGAGTTATGCATGTTACATGAAATTTAGGATAATAATCAGCTAATGAATAATATCCTGTGTGGTCTCCAAATGGTCCTTCTAAAACTAAATCTTCTTCAGGGTCCACATAACCTTCTAATATTATTTCAGCATTTGATGGAACATATATATCATTAGTAATACATTTTACCATTTTAACATTTGATTTTCTTAAATATCCTGCCAACATCATTTCATCAATCATTTTAGGTAATGGTGCCGTTGAAGAATATGTAATTGCTGGATCACAACCTAATGCTACTGAAACAGGCATTTTTTGCTTATTATTTTTATAACCTTTATAAATTTCAGAGCCATCCTTATGTTTATGCCAATGCATGCCAGTTGTTGTTTCATCAAGTATTTGCATGCGGTACATCCCAACATTTTGTTTTTTAGAATCTAAATCCTTTGTAAAAACTAATGGCAAAGTTATAAACCGCCCCGCATCTTCAGGCCAGCATTTTAAAACTGGAATTGTATTTAAATTAACATTTTTTTCTACAACTTCCTGACAAGAACCTTTAAATAAACTTTTAATTGGGAATACGTAAAGAAGTCTTAAAAGACGTGGAATACTTTTGAATAATTTATTTACAGATAAATAATTTTCTAAATTTAAGTACTTTTCTAATTCAGAGCCAATATCATCTAAACTTTTTGCACCCAAACCTAAACTCATGCGTTCATAACTTCCCATAGCATTTATTAATACAGGATATTTTGAATTTTTTACATTGGTAAATAATAAAGCTTTTCCATTGGACTTTGACACTCTATCAGCTATCTCTGTTATTTCAAGTTCTGATGAAACACTTGTATCTATAATCTGTAATTGATTTAATTTTTGTAATTCTTTTATAAATTGCTGTAAATCTTTAATAGACATTTAAGTACCGATTGAGAATACCTTTCTAATATATTTGTATAATTTTTATCCAATATATTCTAGCACAATAAATTTTATTTTGCAACCCAAAAACATTAAATTGCTAATTTTTATATTTTCATATGCAAATTCTAACCAAATATAAATAAGCAGCTTATGGTAGCTGCTTATCTTATTGGCATACCATTAAAAATATCGCCCTGTACAATCTTTGTTAAATTCAAAAATAAAATAATACTAATCTTCCCATAAATCATTCATTAGATTTTTAATTTTATTTTTGCGTTCTGCAGTTTCTTCTTTATTAATTTCAATAGAAATTACATCACCTTCAACTGCTTCAGGTGGAATAATTGCTTTTGGTATATTTACCATTTGTTTATTTTGAAGTTCTACAACTGCAAAATCACCTTCAAACCTATCAATTATTATTTTCATAACATATCCTTTGTAATTAGTTTATTTGCTTTTTTCTACTTCTATGTTTTTACCATCCGATATAACAGTAATAGTACCCGATTCATCAGTTCTAACAACATTTATATTCATTTCATTTAATAAATTTAAAGTTGCATCATTAGGATGGCCGTATTTATTATTTTCTCCAACTGATATTATAGCATAATCAGGTGATACCTTTTGAAGAAATTGTTCCGAAGAAGAAGTATCACTTCCATGGTGCCCTATTTTTATAACATCAGCATTTACATCATCCGTAATTTCACTTTCATTAATTTTTTCTGCATCACCCATTAATATAAAAGAATTATCCAAATATTCAATTTTAACAACTGCAGAATAATAATTAAAATCTTCATATATTTTGTTTTGCGGTGAAATAATTTGAACTTTTAAATTTTCCGTATCTATAATTTTAACCCCTGCGACAGCAGTATTTATTTTTAAATTTTTATTTTTAACTGCAAGAAGCATATCTTCAAATGTTTTTGTATTATTTTCTACTTTAGGCAAATAAACTTTTCCTATATTAAATGTATTTATAACTGTATCCAATCCTCCTATATGATCTTCATGTGGATGAGTTCCAACTACATAATCAATTTTGTCATATTGTAAGTTATTAATATAATCAACTATTATTTCATCATCAGAGTTGTTACCAGCATCGATTAACAAAGATTGTTCATTCGGTAATTCTATAAAAATAGAATCAGCTTGGCCAACATCAATTATATGTACTTTAAGATATTCATTATTTGTATTTTGAATGTTTTCTGTAGTGTTTTGTACTTTTGTAGAATTTATATTTACATTAGTTTCTTTATCCGATGTTATATTAAATTCCTTTGTAAAAAATGCCATTATGAAAGCGCAAATGATATAAATTATTATTTTATTTTTTTTCATGATGTCTCCTGTCTAAAATTAAGTCTTTTTAAATTATATTACATTATTAATATGAAATGAGTAATTCATCATATCTATAAAAGAATATTTTATATTTTTATATAAAATTTAACAAATCCAATTTTAGGTAATAATTTTACCTTTAATTGGATTTGTCAGACATCTTAAATTTTAGCTAATTTTTAATTACCTTGATAAATATGAATTAAGCTATTTGATTGACTTCTTGCAAATACATCTGTACGATTAGGTCCCCATGATACTGCAGCTGGTTCTGAATTTATATTGCCACCAAGGTTTTCCCAATTTTCCCATCGAGAACCATTCCATGTTCTTTTGTATAAATTGTTGCCTGTGCCTCTTGCAAATACATCAATATGATTTGGACGTTTTGATGATGCTGAAGGACCAGATGTTAATATACCACCAAGACTTTCCCAACCGCTCCAACTTCTTCCGTCCCACCATTTGTGAATTAAATCATTTGCTTGACCCTTTGCAAATACATCTATTCTATTAAGTCCCCAAGAAATTGCAGATGGTGATGAAGTTAACACACCGCCAAGGTCTTCCCAATCATTCCATCTTGAACCATCCCACCATTTATGCCATAAAGCATTGTTTGTTCCTCTCGCAAATACATCTAAACGATTTGTTGCCCATGATGATACTGTTGGTGCTGAAGTTAATACACCACCAAGACTTTCCCAATCATTCCATCTTGAACCATCCCACCATTTATGCCACAAACCATTATTTGTTCCTCTTACAAATACGTCAATTCTGTTAGGTCCCCAAGATACAGCACCTGGTGCCGATGTTAAAATTCCTCCAAGGTTTTCCCATATGCTCCAACTTCTACCATCCCACCATTTATGATATAAAGCATTGTCTGAACCACCAACAAATACATCTAAGCGATTTGGTGCCCAAGATGATACAGTTGGTGCTGTAGTAAGCACTCCTCCTAAATCTTCCCATGAACTCCAACCTGGTGCAGGACCTGGGCCTGGACCTGGACCTGGGCCTGGTTGTTGTCCTCTAATAATTTCTAAAATCATTTCAATTATTCTAATTAATAATTGATCTATCCTGTTTGGTGGAAAGTTAAATGGCCTTAATATCATGCTATACCATGGATATTGATTTCTAAAGCGGTTATATATTTGGTTAGCAGGCATATTAGTGTTTGCTTGATTCAATGTGTAGTTAACAATAATATAAAGCAAATAATCAATCATATTTATGTTCATTCCTGCACGTTCTAATTGCTGAATTAAATCAACATTTCTTGAACGAACTCTTTGCATTACATCCTGAGCATTTCTTTGCTGCTGAGCATAAATAAAATCTTGATTATTATTTGTTGGAAATTGAAATCCATCATAAGGGTTTCTGTACATAATAATCCTCCTATTCTATATTTATTGTTATTATATTCATCAGTTTACTAATGGCTAATTTTTAAGTTAATATTTATTAAAACTTTTATTTTTGGAACACAATTTTTGATAAAACATACTATAAAAAATCATATTTTTTATTAATATTTAAAGGAGGTAAATATGTGCGGAATAACAGGTTGGGTTAATACTGAGGATAATTTAATAAGCAAAGAAAATATAATTATAAAAATGACGGATACATTAAAAGAGAGAGGTCCAGATGACTATAATTATTATATAAGTGAAAATTGCTTATTTGGGCATAGAAGATTGACAATTGTCGACCCTGTTGGTGGAGCACAACCTATGATTCGTCAAATTGGAAATAACAAATTTGTAATGGTTTATAACGGCGAACTATACAATACTGAAGATGTAAGAAAAAAACTTTTATTAAAAGGGCATAAATTCGAATCTTATTCTGATACTGAAGTTCTATTATTATCATATATTGAATGGGGCGTCGAATGTTTAAATCATATCAATGGAATATTTGCTTTTGGAGTTTGGAATGAATACGACAAAACTTTATTTTTAGCACGGGATCATTTAGGTGTAAAGCCTTTATTTTATAGTATAAAAAATAATAATTTACTATTTGCATCTCAAATAAAAGCATTATTAGCTAATCCATTAGTTCAACCAATAGTTGATGAACAAGGCGTTATGGAAATAATAGGATTAGGACCTGCTCGAACATTAGGTAACGGAGTATTTAAAGATATAAAAGAACTCCCTCCAGCTTACTACTTAATATATAAAGATGGCAATATTTATATTAAAGAATACTGGCAGCTGCAAGCTATTCCTCATGAAGAAAATTTCGAACAAACAAAAGAAACTACTAAAAACTTATTTGTAGATACAGTTGAAAGGCAACTTGTATCAGATGTTCCATTATGTACTTTCTTATCGGGTGGTTTAGATTCAAGTGCTATATCTATTATTACATCTAATTATTATAAAAAACATAACCGAGGAATTTTAAATACTTACTCAATAGATTATGAAGACAATGATAAATATTTTCAGGCAAATTTATTTCAACCAACTTCTGACCAGTTTTTTGCAGAAAAAATGGCTGATTACATGGGCAGCACTCACCACACTGTAACACTTAACAATTTAAAATTAGCAGAAGCATTAAAGAATGCAGTCAAAGCTAATGATTTACCAGGTATGGCCGATGTTGATTCCTCTCTTTTATTGTTCTGCAAAGAAATTAGAAATGATTTTACAGTAGCTTTATCAGGAGAATGTGCCGATGAAATTTTTGGAGGTTATCCATGGTTTACAAGACCTGAAGATTTAAACGCTAATACATTTCCTTGGTCTAAGTCAACTAAAGAAAGAAGCGAAATTATTAATAAAGAATTTTCTCATTTGAATTTACAAGATTATGTTCAGCAAAAATATTATGAAACTACTAATAAGGTTCCAAAGCTTAAAGGAGAATCTAAAGAAGAAGCAAAAATGAGAGAAATGTTTTATTTAAATATCAAATGGTTTATGATGACTTTATTGAACAGAAAAGATAGGATGAGCATGGCAAACAGTTTAGAAGTTAGAGTTCCCTTTGCAGATTACAGACTTGTTCAATATGCTTTCAATATTCCTAACAATATAAAATTTTATAATGGAAGAGAAAAAGGATTATTAAGAGAAGCATTAAGAGAAATTTTACCTGATGAAATAATTGACAGAAAAAAAAGCCCTTATCCCAAAACACATCATGTTTATTATACACAATTTGTTCAAAATTGGATGAGGGATATAATGAAAAATAAAAATGCACCTATTTATCAGCTAATAGATAAACAAAAGGTAACTGAAATTATTGAATCAGGTGGAAAATCATTTAAAAAACCTTGGTATGGACAATTAATGACAGGTCCACAGTTAATTGCTTATTTCATTCAAATTAATACTTGGATGGAAGCGTTTAATGTAAGAATTCAATAAATCCGAGAAGAGATTCAAAATTTTAACTCAAAAGAACCTGCTAAAATTTAATTTTAGCAGGTTATATTATTTAATGTTTATGAACATGAAGTTTATGTTTTTTGTCTTTTAATATTCCATCATAAATTGCTTTTACAATGTAGTTGTCTTCAGAATTTTTAATTTGATTTGATTTATCTAAATTATAAAGTCCTTTAGCTCTTAATGCTCTTGTTTGTTTTGTAATCATTTTAGGAACTGGTTGTCCTCCACCAGCAACACAACCTCCATTACAAGCCATTACTTCAACTAAATCATAATGTTTTTCATTATTATTTATTTGCTTTATAAGATTGTCGGCATTTTTTAATCCATGAACAACTGCTATTTTAATTTCACTTCCATCAACAAATACAGATGCTTCTTTTACAGAATCTAACCCTCTTACAGAGTTATAAATTATTTCGCAGTCATCTTTTCCATATTTTCCTTTTAATACTCTTCGAAGTACAGCTTCCATTACTCCACCAGTTGTTCCGAATATAACACCAGCTCCAGAACCAATACCAAATGGCATATCCATTGCTTCTTCTTCTAAGTTATCAAAATCAATTCCAGCTTCTTTAATCATGATAGCAAGTTCCTGTGTTGTAAGTACAACATCAATTTCTCTTTGACCGTCATGAATAAACTCTTCTCTTGCTGCTTCTGCTTTTTTAGCAGTACATGGCATAATAGATAAAATCACTGTATCCTTTCCATCTTTTGCATCTGTTTCATTATAATGTTCTCTCAAAACAGTACCAAACATCTGCTGTGGTGATTTACATGAAGAAATGTTATTCACCATCTCAGGATATTTGTTTTCAGCAAATTTTACCCATGCAGGACAGCACGAAGTATATAACGGAAGTTTTTCTCCATTAGTGAATTTTTCAATAAATTCATTGCTTTCTTCCATTACTGTTAAATCGGCAGCTAAAGTAGTATCATATACTTCTTCAACACCTAACTTCTTTAGAACTGCAACTATTTTACCTATTGTAATCTCGCCAGCTTTTTTTCCGAATTCTTCACCTAATGCAACTCTAACAGCAGGAGCTACTTGTGCTACTACTCTTTTTTGTTTGTCATACAAAGCATCCCATACTTTGTTTGTTTCGTTATTAATTCTTATAGCACCTGTAGGGCATACAATTCTACATTGTCCACAATCTACACAGTTTGATTCAGCTAAATTTTTGTTAAAAGCTGGTTTTATTTGTACATCAGAACCTCTACTTACAAATCCAATAGCTCCAACTCCTTGAACGTCTTCGCATACCATTACACAGTCACCACATTTAATACATTTATTAGGGTTTCTTGTTATGCTTGGTCTTGAATTGTCTATATTTTCATCATCTTCTTCATTAAATATTTGATCAAATCTTATATTTTTTATTCCATATCTTTTAGCAAGATTTTGTAGCTGGCATCTTCCAGTTCTTTCACATGTTGTACAGTCTCTGTCATGGTTAGCAAGTAATAGTTCAAGAATCATTTTTCTATATTTTCTTATTCTTGGAGAATTTGTATAAATTTCCAAACCATCTTTTGGCTTTTCAGAACATGTTGCAATAATTTCCCCTTTAGAAGTTTCAACAGTACACATTCTGCATGCGCCATAAATACTTAATTCAGAATGATAGCAAAATGTAGGAAGATCTATACCTGATTCTCTAATAACTGTTAATATGTTTTTTTGATTTGTATATGGCACTTTTTTTCCATCAATAATAATATTTCCGCTCATTTTATGCCTCCTTAACTGCTTTAAACGCGCAAACTTCTATGCAAGCACCGCATTTAATACATTTTTTATTATCTATGATAAACGGTTCTTTAACTTTTCCTGATATTGCATTTACAGGACAACTTCTTGAACATTTAGAACATCCTTTACAAAGTAAAGCGTCTATTTCTATTGTAGCTAAGCCTTTGCACTGCTTCGCTGGACACACCTTATGAACTACATGTTCTAAATATTCATCATAAAAATGTTCTAATGTGCTTAAAACTGGATTTGCTGCTGTTTTACCAAGGCCACATAAAGCAGTATTTTTTACAGTGTCAGCAATATCTCTTAATAATTCCAAATCTTCAACTGTTCCGTTACCTGCAACTATTTTTTCAAGTATTTCAAGCATTCTCTTAGTGCCTTCTCTACATGGAATGCATTTTCCACATGATTCTCTTTGAGTAAAGCTCATAAAAAACCTTGCAACTTCAACTATGCAAGTATCTTCATTCATGACAACCATTCCGCCAGAGCCTATCATTGCTCCTACTTTTTTAAGAGAATCAAAACTTAATTGTAAATCTAAATGGCTTTCATCAAAAGTTAAACATCCTCCTGATGGACCTCCTATTTGAACAGCTTTAAATTTTTTGCCGTCAGGAATACCACCACCAATATTAAATATTACTTCTCTTAAAGTTGTTCCCATAGGAACTTCAATAAGACCTGTATTAACAACATTACCAGTTAATGCAAAAGCTTTTGTTCCTGGACTATCCTTTGTTCCAAACTTTTTATAATTATCTGGACCATGTAATATTATCATAGGTACATTGGCAAAAGTTTCAACATTGTTTAAAACAGTAGGACATCCAAATAAACCTTGCTCTACAGTTCTAGGTGGCTTAACACGCGGCATTCCTCTTTCACCTTCAATAGAAGCTGTAAGAGCACTTCCTTCACCACATACAAAAGCGCCTGCTCCCTTATTTATATGAAGTTCAAAATCAAATCCTGAACCTAAAATATTTTTGCCAAGAAGTCCATATT
>JARBUP010000268.1 GCA_029239575.1 Bacillota bacterium | reverse complement strand
TTTTTATCAAATTTAAATCCCCTGAAATCAGGTTTTAAATTATTATCTACTGTAAATAAAAATTTAATTCCTAATAATGACAATACAAACCTTGATAGCACTGTAGCCCAGGCTGCACCTGCTATACCCATATTAAATGTAAATATAAACACTGGATCTAATACAACATTTATTAAAGCAGAAATAGCACTTAATATTGTTGGAGTTATAGTATTTCCCTGTGCATTCATTATGGAATTTATATTAAAATATAAAAACATAAATGGTAAATCCAAAAATGATATTCTCAAATAAATATTTGCTAAATTAGCGAAATCACCTTCACCACCCATAAACTTTATTATATATGGGCTTATCATAACACCCAATAACGCAAATGCAATTGATAACAAAAATGATGATACCATTAATTGAGAAGTGTATTTTTTAGCTTCTTTAAACTTACCTGCCCCTAACAGCTGAGAAAGAAGTGAGGTTCCTGATACCGATAGTCCTATTCCTAAAGCAACGAAAAGAAAGTTTATTGGCCAAACGAAAGATGTAGCTGCAAAATGAACTGAAGAAATCTTACTAACCCAAATTCCATCAACCAAATTATATAATGTTTGTATTATACTGTTAATCATAATGGGGATGGATAAGGTTAATAATACCTTGTACATATCCCCTCCTTGTATTAATTCTGATTTATTCTGATTCACAAGCAAGTCACCTTTCTTAATTTATTTGGGAACCTAAGGATTATGTAAAAATATTATTTAATAACTGCAGGAATTATTTTACTTTCAACATCTATAATTTGTAGTTCTATTTCATCCTCTGCTTTTAAAAGGATAGCTTCTTCACTATCTACAATATTTATAGAATAATAAATATCTTTTCCTTCTAATTTTATATAGAAATAAGTTGTTCCTTCTTTTACTGCCGTTTTAATATCTACTATTTTTCCTTTTACGCTGCTTGTAGTTTCTGTTGTGTCATTTACTCCATTATTTTTCAAAAGCTGTGCATATTTAACTTCAGTAGCGTCTACAGTATCACCAGTTGCAACTATTTGATATTTGGCCACATTAACCATTCCATACATTTTTACTAATTGTCCAGCATCTTTCAATGCCATAACATATGTTGGCTGATTATTAACTTTTAATAATAAAGGGAATGTTGCCGTATATCCAAGATGCTGCACAACTCCTTCAGCACTGCTCATAGCTGAATATTCTTCTGCTCCAGATAATGGGTAATATATAATTTCTTTTGTTCTTTTATTTGCCAATATAAAGCCTATATTGCTTTCGTCTCTTCCCGCAGATGTTATTCCAGTATAAATCCAGTTATCATTTCCTTGGGGAATATAGTTATAACCTTCCGTTGTTGCTGTCACACCTTTTTGACCAAATTTAGAATTTAAGAAACCTGATTGAAATGCTCCATAATTATCATATTGTTCCATGATGAGCTCTGAACTATATACATTATCAACCCATTCCGGTATTTCTTCTTTCTTATATTCATTTAATTCACCTGTAACTGCATTAACTGTTACTATGGAAATTATATCCTTACCTCCAAAAGCACCTATAGTATATTTTATTTCCGGTGCTATCCAATAAGGATGTCCTTCTTCATTTACTTCAAATTTTATGGTATCAAATATATATGTTGGATAATTAAATCTCAAATATCTTTTTATATCCCTACTAAATCTTTCGCTTGGTGAATATTTTATTCCGCCTTCAACCCTTATAAGCTCTGCATCTTGAGTTTTCATATTCAATTTAATATATCCAGGAGTTCCATTTTCATTATTGTTCAGCCATTTGAAAAATCCTCCATAAAATAATGGGGACACTCTTACAGGATTTCCTGTAATAGTTACTTGTTCGTTATCTCCAAGTTCAAATTGTGATACTACATCAATTAAACTTCCTAACTCTCTGTTACTTAATTGAACTGCACTATCTCTGTCTAAAAGAGGAACATTGTCCAGTGTTGCCTTATAATTATCAATAGAATCTTTTCGTATATTATCATTAATCATAACAGCATATTCTTTTGCTCTAAAAATTTTAGATCCCGAAAATATTGCAACTATAAACAATAATATTATTAATGCAATTATTATTCCTAAAACACTAAGAAGTTTTTTGTTAATTGTTTTAGATTTTGCTTTGCTGCTTATGAATTCACTTGCAGATACTGTAATAAATAAGAATGCAAATATAATTATCATAAATATCCACAAACCAACGGACTGTAAATTAAATGCTGGCAAAAAAATATACCATCCAATTACAAATATAATTACTGCAAAAATTAACGAAAATAAATTACCTATATTACCATTTGCCTTTTTATTTTCCATTTTACCTCCTATTTTCCATTCTATGTAATCTATGTTTATTTTAGTATTATCTTATTTCTTCAAATTGCTTAGCTTCATATAACCTTTTATCAGCTGATTCAATATAAAAGATAAAATTAAATGTCATTATCAAATAATATAACTTTATTTCTTCCTGTTTTTTTTGCATGATATAATGCAGTATCAGAATTTTCAATCAAATTATTAATTTGATTTGTTCGTTCTGGATATGATGATACTCCGATTGAAACAGTAATATTTATAGTTTTATTATCTGCAATGTAAAAAACATTATTTTCAACATTTTTCCTTACTCTTTCTGCTATATGTACGGCCTTAGTAGCAGAACAATCTAATAACAGTATAGAAAATTCTTCCCCTCCATTTCTTGAAACTATATCATACGCTCTACATGTATTTATAAGAATAGGGGCTAAACTCCTTAATACACTATCTCCTGCGTTATGACCATACACATCATTTATTTTTTTGAAAAAATCTATATCTATGAATAGCAATGATAAATCTTCTTCTTTTCTCATTGTTAGTTGAGTCATATTATTAAACAAATCATCAAATTGCCTAACATTATTTAATCCTGTCAAAAAATCCTTTGTTGCTTCAATTTTTAGTTTTTGATAAATGTTTTGTATTTCGATTATGTAAATTATATATTTAATTATAAAATACGATATTATTAAATATCCTAAAAAGTATATAAACATTGTACGAACAAATAATATTTCATCATTCATTGCTACCCATGATGAAATAGATATTATTATAATAAAATAAAGTATAAAATAAATCCATTTGTTTTTGTTCGATAAGTTTAATTTTGAAATATTTCCAAATCCAATCCCTATTAGTAATGCAGTTATTAATCCATTAATTGACGAACTAGTAATTCCCAAAAAGAAAAACCGAAAAATACCTATTATAATAGAAGTCAAAATTGATGAGAATAACCCACCATAAAGAGCAGATATTAATATTGGTATGTACCTAAAATCGACAATTATCGCTGATGTAATATGTACACCGTTTAGCATCAGTATTATGCCTAATATACCATAATAAAATCCAAAACTTGCATTCCTATTCAATGATTTTTCTTGAAAAATATCTATGTCGCTAATTAAATGTTGAACGACACTTAAAAATGCTATTAAAATACATGCATTCTGAAAAAAACCCAGAACCATAAATTATCTCCTACCTTAATTATTCATTGTTAAAAATAAAACGAATCATTATAAAATTTGTTTGTTTTATATACTTTTCCCGTAATCTAAACTGTTTCCAATTATCTAATCTGTCAACATAACACTATACATTTTATGATATTTGTTTTTTTGGTTTTTACTCACAATAAAAAGTACTGAATTTGAATCAAAATTCAGTCCATCTAATTTAATTTTCATTTAATTGCTGCAGTAATTATTTTATTTTCAGCAGTTATAATTCATTTGATGTATTATTAATAGTCTTTTTTGAACGATTATTTAATATTTCTTTAAAATTAATTTCCATAATAAATATGCTTAATATCATTAACACCGCTCCTACATAGGATTTTTTAGTTAAAATTTCACCTGCAAACATGAATGCCACAAATCCTGCAAACACTGTTTCTAATGAAAAAATAACACCTACATGGGATGCTGTAGTATATTGCTGTGCAACCACCTGAACTATAAAAGCCACTCCAGTACACAAAATGGCTAAAAATAAAACTACAACCCAAATTTTAGGTTCAGTAGGAAAATGTGGCTTTTCAAATATAAAAGATAAAATTAAATTACAAAAACCTGTTACTCCAAGTTGAAAAACACCAAGCTGAAATGGATTCACATCTTCATTAGAAACTGCTTTTTCAGTGAGCAACAAGTCAATAGCATAT
>JARBUP010000023.1 GCA_029239575.1 Bacillota bacterium | reverse complement strand
TTTTATAATAATTTAGACAAAAAACAAGAAGACACCAACCTATTACAGTCAGTGTCTTTCATCTATTAGTTCTTACATATTACTTACTTTATCGCGATCATGTTCTTCTTGATACTTGAGGCGTGTAGCTTTACCTCCTCTAATATGTCTCTCAGATTTGTTTTTTAGTAAAACTCTTTTTACTTCACTTGCAACTGGAGGGTTTAATTTAGGAAGACGTTCTGTTACATCCTTATGCACTGTACTTTTACTCACGCCGAATTTTTTGGCTGTCTGTCTAACAGTCGACTCAGTATTTATTATATATTCCGCGATTTCTATAGCCCTTCGTTCTATGTAATCTTTCATGGTTAACCCCCTTTGACAATATTAACTGTCTTATTTACATTTTTATTCAATTATTTGTCCAATTAGAACAAATATATTGATTTATTTAGGAATATAGTCAAGAGGGTTTACATTTTTACCATCAACTATTAGTTCGAAATGCAAATGAGGGCCATCAGCTGACTCTATACTGTCTACTTTTCCGATATTACCAATAACTTGACCTTTTTCTACAACATCTCCAGCTTTTACCTTTGCAGATGAAAGATTGCTGTAAAGAGTTTTTACATTATTTCCATGATCAATTATAATTTCTGTTCCTGTTATTTCTGAATTGTTTACTGTTTCAACTGTACCTTCGAATGCAGATTCTATTAATAAAGTTTCTTTTGGTTTAATATCAACTCCATTATGTACTCTCCATTCTCCTATTGCATCAAAGTACACTAATTCATCAATTGAAAATTCTTTAATTGTTTCTCCTGCTAATGGTGCATTGATAGTTTTTAAATCTACCTTTGTAGCATTTTCTGTTTCTGTTGCATAATCACCCATTACACCTTCAACATAATCTTTGTATGGGTCGACATTTGCATTTTGACCTTCTTCATTTTCATTTTGTGCAAGTTCATTTGGATTTTGTGCTGTATATCTCCAAACCACCGCTGTCGCTAATAATAGGACACACAATGCTATAATAAAAAAGCTTGTATCCTTATTTTTTAGTCTAATAAAGAAATTCTTTAATTTTCCTCTAATATTTTTTAATTTCATACTTTCCTCCTAATAATTATTCTTTATTATCTAAAAATAGTGTGTCCTATTTTTTTTATTTAATACAAATGTTCTAAAAAAATTTTTTAAGCATAAAATATTTACAACTAAAGATAAAATTATGAAAGGATTGATGATATGTTTAAACGTTTTTTATTTGCATTAATTATTTTTTCCATGCTTTTTATAATTCCAACAGTAGCATTATCTTTTTTTGAACAGAAAATGGGTGATCCAAGTGAAGTTAGTAACACAAACAGTACAGAATTATCTTCTTCTTTAGAAGAAGATATAAGAATACTTCAATCAGATGTTACTGAACCAGAATTTATAAAAGTATTCAATACTGATACTAATGAAGTTATGAAAATTGACTTTGAAGAGTACATAAAAGGAGTAGTTTCTTCTGAAATGCCTGCTGAATTTAATTCAGAAGCATTGAAGGCACAGGCAGTTACTGCAAGAACTTATACACTTTACAGAATTAATAAATATGCTGATGGACACGTAGATCATCCTGAAGCCCCTATTTGTTCTGAAATACATTGTCAAGTATGGAATTCAAAAGAAAACTTAATAGCATCCCATCCTGAGGGTTGGTATGAAAAATATTGGGGTGTAATAAATGACGCTGTCAATTCTACAAAAGGTCAAGTTTTAACTTATGAAGGTAAAATTATAGAACCATTGTTTCATTCTACAAGCGGTGGAAGAACAGAAAACTCAGAAGATGTTTTTTTAACTGCAGTTCCATATTTAAGAAGTGTTGAAAGCCCATATGAAGAGGAATCTCCTAAACTACGAAATTCAATTAAAATACCTATAAATGATTTTATTGAAAAAATTAATTCATCATATGGAAATTTAAATTTAACAGCTAATAATTTAAAAGATAAAATTAAATTAGGTGAAGTAAGTGAAGGCGGCAAAATAAAAACTTTAATAGTTGATGGTGAAGAAATTACTGGTAGAGAAATGCGAACATTATTTGGACTAAGTTCAGCTAATTTTAATTTCATACAATCTGGAGATGAAATAGAAATTGTAACAACAGGAAATGGTCATGGTGTAGGAATGAGCCAGTATGGTGCAAATGGTATGGCTAAAGAAGGTTTTAATTACAAACAAATTTTAAAACATTATTATTTAGGAGTTGAAGTTGTTCAAATGAAATAAATTTTTAAATAACATAATTAAATTCAAATAGGGCATTTTATATGTACAAAATAAAATAAATATGATATTCTTTAACCATATTAATAAAAAAGAGGATGCTTATGATATTTATAGATGATCAAGCTTATAAAGAATTTAAAGAATTATTGGATGAAAACCAAGTTGAATCCTATAATATTAGAATATCTGTTGGCGGTCATTCATGCCAAGGCCCAGTATTCAATGTAGCTGTTTCTGAAGCAAATGATGAAGATGAAGTTCAAACAGTAAATGAGATAAACTTCATAGTTGAAAAATCATTGCTTGAGCAATATGGTGGTTTCATAATCGTTTCCAATGAAGAGAATAATGGGGACGGCGTAGGATTAAAGCCAGTTGTAATTCCATCAAAAAGCGGATGCGATGATGGAGGCGGATGTGGTGGTTGCGGTGGCGGATGCCATTAAAAAAAAACGGTCGTCGTAGACCGTTTTTTTTTTATTAATCTAATGTGTATGGCATTAATGCTATAGTTCTTGCTCTTTTAATAGCTCTTGTTACCATTCTTTGGTGTTTAGCACAAGCTCCTGTAATTCTTCTAGGTAAAATTTTACCTCTTTCAGTTGTGTACTTCTTTAATTTTCCTAAATCTTTGTAATCTATGTTAGTAGCTTTTTCTTGACAGAATTGGCATACTTTTTTACGTGGTTTTCTTTTAAAGCTTGATCTTTCAGATCTTTCACTATTATTGTTATTGTATTGTCTTGAACTCATTTTAATATTTTCCTCCTTCCTACTTATTCTAATTATTCTAATACCCCATCTTTTGAATTTTTTTATAAATTAAAATGGGATTTCTTCGTCATCTACTGGTTGGAATATATCATTATCATCATCTGGGAAATCATCGAAAAAGCTGCTATCTGGCTGTACCGGTCTTCCTTGGCTTGATTGATTTGAATTTTGTCCTTTAGCACCAATAAATTCTACTTTATCTGCTATTACGTCTGTTGTATATCTTTTTTCACCTGATTGTGTAGTATAACTTCCAGTTGATATTCTACCATGAACTGCACACTGACTGCCTTTTGCAAGGTAATTTGCACAATTCTCAGCTGATTTACCGAAAACAGTTATATTGATAAAATCTGCTGTTGGTTTTCCTTGGCTCATAGCCTGTTGTTTTTTTTCTCCAAACAAATCTTTATCTACAGCTAAAGTAAGTCTTGCAACTGCCATTCCTGATGCAGGTACAAATCTTAATTCAGGATCTCTGGATAATCTTCCTATTAATACAACACTGTTCATAATAATTCCTCTTTATTCTTTTTATTATTCTTCAACTGTAATCATATGTCTTACAAAGTTGTCGCTAATTTTACAAATTCTGTCGATTTCATTTACTGCATCAGCTTCTGATGTAAAGTTAATGAAAACATAGAAACCATCTCTTTTTTTTGCGATTTCATAAGCAAGTCTTCTCTGACCCCACTCATTTACTTTCTCAATAGTTCCTTGTCTTTCTGTTATTATATTGCTAACTTTTTGGATTTCAGCTTTTCTTACTTCTTCTTCTAAGTTAGAAAGTAAGATAAAAGCTCCTTCGTATTTTCTTCTCATCTTAGTCACCTCCCTTTGGACTTTGGCCCCTCACAAAATTGTTGGAGCAAGGATAGCTTTAGTATTATATCACTCATTTTTTTTTAATACAAGCATTTTTAAATAATTTTTTGTAATTTTTATAATGTTTTTGTTAAATTAATGTAATAATTCATATTCGGATTTATTATTACAATAATTGCATTTTTTATTCTCAGTTTCAGGTAATTTAATCATTTGAGGTGCTTTTTCTTCTAAATTAACAAAATCATCTAAAGCTATTTCTATATGTTCTTCACATGCAAAAATTATTTTTTTTTCATCCATTTGTAATCACCTATTATATTATATTATTTTATTTGTCATTCAAAGATCCTTCACTAAGGTTCATGATGACAATAATAGACTTTTTTATCTTTTTTTAACTTCTCTGCGCTTTGTATCACTTGAACTTATACAGCATATATAGCACTTGATTTATCCCTATATGTCATATCAAGGCAAATGCCTGGATTAACATCAATACCCTTTTGAATTAAAATATTTTCAACTGTTTTATAAGCTAATTCAGGAAAATTATTTTCTTTACTTAAATGTCCAAGTAAAACTATTTCTGTTCCTCTTTTTATAACTTTTGAAATAAGGTCCCCTGCTGTGTCATTGGACATATGGCCAAATTCTCCTAAAACCCTTCTTTTTAAACTCCATGGATAAGGCCCTATGAGTACCATATCTTCATCATGATTTGATTCAACTAACATTAAATCTGAATCAGAAATACTTTTTATAATATTTTCACTTACACACCCAGTATCAGTAACTAAACTTATTTTTTTATTTTTGTAGTATATGTTATAACCAACTGGTTTAACCGCATCATGAGAAATATTAAATGCTTGTATAAATAAATCCCCTACTTCAACATCGTCAGTTATTATTTTTATATTATGTGATTTTACATCACCAATTGTTTTATTCATAGCTTCCCATGTTTTTTCATTTGCATAAACAGGTATGTCAAAACGTCTCGATAAAATACCTACACCCTGTACGTGGTCCATATGTTCATGTGTAACAAATATTGCATCTATTTTTTTAGGATCTTCCCCTATATTTATTATTTCCTGCTGAATTTTTTTGCCACTTAATCCTGCATCCACTAATATGGTTGTATTGTCTGTTTTTATTAATTGGCAGTTTCCGCTGCTGCCACTATAAAGTGAACAAAATTTTAGTTTCAAATTTTTCCTCCTGTGGATTTGTATAATGCTATATTACCACATTTAAGATTTTAATACAATGTTCTAATGTTACATTTACAGCATAATATTAGTAATATAAAAAAATTTTAAGGGATGCACTATGATTATTAAAATTCGTTCTAAATTATTATTTGTTATTACAGCCTTAATTTTATCGGCTGCTTTAGTTTTTACATTTGTATTTAACTTTCCTGCAAGAGCTGTTGCAACTGATGATAAAGGATTCATCAAATGGGTTGATTTCAATGTGTGTTATTCAGCAATGGATAAGGCCTTGAGAGCAGATATAAACAGTTTGGATAATGAAGTAAAATTAAATTGGATTGAGTTATTATCCTATTTAGCTGTAAGATATGGCGGAAATTTTTCAAGGTATAAAGCAAAAGATATGGATAACCTTATTACAAAACTTAATAATGGCACCAGCATAGAAGAATTAACTAAAGATATGAAGTATTATGATTACTATTATGAAGCATATAATGCAATTCTTGGGGGCTTTGTAGGACCTTTTTCTGTACAGGAGCAGGACCCTAATAACCCTGAAAAAAAAATATGGGTTAACAAATACGGCCTTAAAGCATTTTCACCTATTGCAAGAGGTTATAGCTATAACCATTATGATGATTTTGGCAATTCAAGGGATTATGGTTTTAAAAGGGTACACCTTGGAAATGATTTAATGGGAAGTATTGGTACTCCTATTATAGCCGTTGAATCAGGATATGTAGAAGCTCTGGGATGGAATCAGTACGGTGGATGGAGAATAGGTATAAGAAGTTTCGATAAACACAGATATTATTACTATGCTCACTTAAAAAAAGATCATCCATATCAAACAACTTTAAAAGTAGGCGATCATGTTAAGGCCGGAGATGTTATAGGTTACCTTGGTATGACAGGTTACAGTACAAAAGAAAATGTGAACAATATTAATGTTCCACACCTTCATTTTGGCATGCAGTTAATTTTTGATGAATCACAAAAAGAAACTTTAGCTGAAATTTGGATAAATGTTTATGATATAGTAAATTTATTAAGCAAAAATAAATCTGCTGTAGTAAGAAATGTGGAAACTAAAGAATTTGATAGAGTTTACGATATTAAATTTGAAGATGAGTAATTTTTGCGCTTAGCCACAGCGAAAAAACGGACTGTAAATTTACAGTCCTCTTTTTTTCTGATACTGTTCTTAGGGACGGGGCGAGACCAGTGAAAAATAGCATTTGTCATTCTGAGACGAAGTCGAAGAATCCTATTATTTCAACATTATAAAGATCCCTTCACTAACGTTCAGGATGACAAAAATAGCTTTTTCATTGGTCCAGGTCCTTTGGTTCTTCGGGTATGAACCCTATAAGTCTTCGTCCATTATGGTACCCACAGCTATTATATTTGTTGGCCCAATTAAATAAAGTTTATCTATTTTATTTGGGTCATGAGTATTTCTTTGTAGCTCTATAAATAATTCCCCACCAGGAACTACAATTTTTACTTTATTTTCTTTTAAATATCCTTTTAAAATTAAAGCTACTGCAGCAGATGCTGAACCTGTACCACAAGCTAATGTAAAATCTTCAACACCTCTTTCGTATGTTTTTACTATAGCTGTATTTTCATCTATGATATCATAAAAGTTTACATTTGCTCCTTTAGGAAAGCTGTCGAAAAATCTGATTTTTCTGCCTAAATCAAATATTTCACTTTCATTAGTATTTTGTAAACCATCATATTTAACTATAGCATGCGGTAAACCAGGATTACCTAATTCAATATATGAACATTCATAATTCATATCATCTATTTTAAGGTCAATATTTAAATTAATAACTTCCGGTTTATTAAGCTGAACTTTTACGAGCCTATCTTGCAATACTTCTGCTTCAACAATTCCGGCACCAGTTTCAATTTTCATTTTTTTTCCTGCTATTGAGTTTATATATGCATAACGTGAAATGCACCTTGCTCCATTTCCACACATTTCTCCTAAACTTCCATCAGAATTGTAAAAACGCATTTTAAAATCAGCATCACCTTCAGGAAAATCAACAACCATGAATCCATCAGCACCTAAGGATACTTTTCTTTGGCATAATTTTTTAGCTATAACTGGCATTTTTTCTATAGGAAGCTTTAATTTCATATTATTTATAATAATAAAGTCATTTCCTGCTCCCTGCATTTTAGTAAATTCCATATACACCTCACTATAAACTTAAAGATTCAGGAATAATTTCATTTTCAATCATATGGTCGTAACTTTGTCTTTTTACTATGAGTTCTGATTTACCTTCTTTAACTAATACTGTTGCGGGCAATGGATTTTTGTTGTAGTTGCTTGCCATTGTGTATCCATATGCACCAGTTGTAAATACAGCAAATATATCCCCTCTTTTTAATTCCGTAACTTTAGCATCGCGTATTAAAATATCACCTGACTCACAGCATTTGCCACAAATTGTAACTACATCTGTTTTTGTATCATTTGCTTTATTAGCAGCTAATCCTTCATATTTCGCCTGATATAAAGCAGGTCTTATATTATCAGTCATACCGCCGTCAACTGATACATATTTTCTTATTCCTTTAATATCTTTTATTGTTCCTACTGTATATAATGTTAAACCTGCTTCAGCAACTATACTTCTTCCAGGCTCTATTACAACTTCAGGTCTTGTAATATTAATCTCCTTAGAAAAATTATTTATTTTTTCCATCATAGGATCCAAGAAATATGCATATGGCTTTTTGCTGTCTTCTTCAGTATAATTAACTCCAAAACCACCACCTATATTTAATTCAGGTGTAACATAGTTATATTTTTCTTTAGTTTCTCTTATTAGTTTCAATGCTATATCAAGAGCTTTTAAATGTGATTCATTGTTGTGAAGCTGTGAACCTACATGGAAATGGAATCCCATAAAATTAACATATGGTGATTTTATAGCCTGCTCTATTGCTGGGTATATAACTTCATCATCTAAAGGAATTCCAAATTTAGAATCTTTTTTGCCTGTAACTATATAATCATGGGAATCACTTTTAACGCCCGGTGTTATTCTGTATAAAATGTTAATTGTTTTTCCCTTTTCTTCACAAATACTTTCAATTAATTTTAATTCATCAAGTCCATCAACTATTATTCTGCCTATTTGATAGTCAACTGCAAGCTCTATTTCTCCTTGGGATTTATTGTTTCCATTAAACTCTATTTTTTCAGCTGGAAAATTTGCTTTAATAGCTGTATACAATTCTCCTCCCGAAACAACGTCCAAACAAAGGCCTTCTCTTTCTATGATTTTGCACATGGATAATGTTAAAAAAGCTTTTGCTGCATAAGCAGCTCTTGTTCTTTCATATTTATTTAAAAAAGTATCTCTAACTTCTTTACATTTTTCAACTATCGCTGTTTCGCTCATAACATAAAGAGGTGTTCCATATCTTTTAGCTAATTCTACAGTATCACATCCGTCAAAATATAATGTATTATTTTTAATAATCTTTTCCATTTCATCTTTCTCCTTTTTTAATATGGACAATAAATTTAATATGTATTTATTTTAACTGTTTTTATATTTTTTTCATAGCAAAATATTTTAACATATTAATTCTTTGATAATATTTATTGCAAATATTATGCCAACATTCTTTATTTTAATAACATTTCATAAATAATGGTGTTAACATTTTCCTTGACATATTTTTTAAAAAGCTTTATATTACAATTAGAATTAAGAAAGGATGATTACTATTAAAAAAACTATTGCTATTATTACATTCGATAATGTTGCCTCTTTGTTTTATAAAAATCAAATAAATGAATTATTTGGCGATTTAGTTAATACAAAAATATATAACGTGTTGGATAGTTCTATTGAAAATATTGAAAATGCAGATATTTTTGCAGTTACTACTGATGCTTTTGAAAGCATTTCAGATTATGAAAAATATATTCCTAATAATGTTCCAAAAGTTGATTTAGCTGTTAATTTTACAAAGCATTCCATAGATATCTTAATGGATATCCCAAAAGGAAGTACTGCTTTATTTGTTAACCTCAGTGAAAAAATGGTCCGAGAAGCTATAACAAGGCTTTCTCAATTAGGTGTTAACCATATAAATTTTATTCCATACTATCCAGGCTCTGAGATTAAAGGTAATTTTGATCTTGCAGTAACTGTGGGCGAAAGTCGTTATGTACCTAAGGAAATTAAAACTATAATAGATCTCGGGCAAAGAGTTCTTGATTCAACTACTATTGTAGAAATTGCTCTTCGTTTAAAGTTGGATTTTTTATTAGAAAAAGAAAATTTCAAAGAATATTTTAATTCAATTGCATCTAATAATTATAGTTTTAATCAGCTTTTTGGACGTTCTATTTTTATGGAAAGTCAATTTGAAATTCTCATGGAAATTATAGACGACGGAATTATTGGTGCAAATGAAAATGATATTATTTTTGCATGCAATTCCAAAGCTTCACAAATAACAAAAATATCAAATAATGAAGCACTAAACAAGCCTGCATCACAAATTTTTTCTTTTCTTCCATTTTCAGAATGCAGAATTACAAGAAAAAAAATTAATAACCGATTAATTAAATATAAAGGTACTGATATAAATGTTACAATTGCTCCTGTAATACGTAACGATCAATATTTAGGTGCATTTGCAACTATTCAAGAATTTAGTGACCAAGAGTCAAAACAACTTAATTTACGTATACAGCTGTTAAATAAAGGCCATAAAGCTAAATATACATTTGATGACATAATAGGTGAAAGTGTTACAATAAAAAAATCCTGTGATATAGCTAAAAAAATGGCTAAAAATAATTCTGCAGTTCTCATAACGGGAGAAAGCGGAACTGGAAAAGAACTTTTTGCTCATGCAATACACAATGAATCAAAACGAAGAAATTTTCCATTTATAGCTATAAACTGTGCTGCCATGCCTGATAATTTACTTGAAAGCGAACTTTTCGGCTATGAAGAAGGTGCATTTACCGGAGCTAAAAAAGGTGGCAAATTAGGTTTATTTGAATTTGCTCATAAAGGAACAATTTTCTTAGATGAGGTTGAAGGAATGAGCCCAGCTCTGCAAGTAAAACTTCTTCGGGTAATTCAAGAAAGAGAAATAATGAGAGTTGGCGGAAATAAAATCATAAGTATTGATGTTAGAATAATAGCTGCTACAAATGAAAATCTTGAAAATCTTGTTTTAAATGGAACATTCAGAAGTGATTTGTATTATCGATTAAATACACTGCCCATACAAATTCCTCCTTTGAGAGAAAGAAAAGAAGATATAATGATTTTGTTTGATTACTTTAAAGGTAAATCAAATGGTAATTTTAAATTATCTTTTGAAGTAAATAATGCGTTTATGTCACATAATTGGAACGGCAATGTAAGAGAACTTCTTAATTATGTGGAATACTTAACCTATTTGGACAAAGAAATAGTTGATTATGAGGATTTACCAAGCAGTTTTCATAAGGGTTTAATAAAGATTAATAACAATTCAGATGAAAAATTAATTTTGAATGTTAATTTATTAAAACAATTAGCTAAAAATAAATTAGATGATTATGTTTTTGTATTAAATTTATTATATGATGGTTTTATAACGCAAGTACCTTTGGGACGATTATCCATATCTGAAAAAGCTCAATCAACTGGAAGATATTTAACACAGCAAGAAGTTAGAACTATTTTAAATGATTTAAATAATCTTGGTTTTATTAAAATGTCCAAGGGCAGAGGCGGCAGTAAAATTAATGAGCAAGGAATTCAAGTTTTAAAAGAATTACAAAATAAATAAATTAATTGGTTAAAGTTACATTAACTTTAACCAATTAATTATAAGATCCTTCGCTATCGCTCAGGATGACAAGAATAAAATTTATTTTATTATAAAGCTTAGGGCTCTGAATTTTCAGAGCCCTTATTATATAAGTTATTTATTTTCGATTTTGTTAATAATTTTCACCATTATGGCTGCAGTTTCTGCCCTGCTTAAATTTTCATCAGGTCTAAATTCTCCTGAACTTTTACCCGACATAAATTCCTGAATATAAGCTTCTTTAACAGCTGATAATTCAATATTATTTAAAGTAGAAACATCTTTAAATATTGTATTTATGTCCAATGAATTATATTGAGGGTCTTCTTCAAAAATATTTGCTAAAATAAGCGCAGCTTCTTTTCTTGTTAAATTTCCTGCAGGATTAAAAATGCTTGAGTAGCTTTCAAGCAAACCTGCATTATAAACATTTATTACATGGTTTAGTGCCCATGTATTAATTTTATTTGCATCAGTATAAGGTAGTGTAGTAACGTTTTCTACACTGTTTTGTAATTTCATAGTTTTACTTAAAAATATGCAAAATGCTTCTTTATTCACAGCTTCATTTGGTTTATAATATGTAGATTCACTTATTATCCCCATATTATAAAGCTGCATTATATTTTTACGCGCCCAACTAAAAGCTATATCTTCAAAAATATATCTCCCACTTTCTATATCTCCGGTGCGTAATAGCCAGTTTCTTTCAATCCATCCCTGTATTGAATCATTAATATATACTTTATACCAATAATATCCATTTTTAAGTACAGGTCCATCTACAACAGTCATTAGCTGGTTATTGGAAATTTCTTTAATATATTTTCCAGCTGGTACATCTCTTAGTGCATATGTATTTCTTACTCCATCAGTCCTTGTATAATCACCATTTTCATATAAAACTATATTACCAGTATGTATGTTAGATGGCGTGGGTACAACAAGTGATCTACTTGGTTTACCTGATTGAGGTAAATAACTAAAATCTATATTTGTAATTTTTTGATTGTATTGATCTTTACAAACATTATAAATTAACTGCTGATAAGTTTGAGTTTTTACATAGGATGGCAACGAATTAGGATTGTTACTGCTCGCCCATCCGTTGTATGCCCAAAGAGCAAAATACCAGTTTTCTAAAATATCTGGATTCATATTTCCAACGCTCGAAACCATTTTATATGAACTCATACTCCACTTATTTAAGAGCACATCAACTCCTGCCTCAATATTATATTGAATATCATATTTAAGCTTGCTTGAATCATATAAACCGCTGTTATTATTAATCATCATTAAACCTATGCAGTCACCACTTATCTTAGGTGTTCCGTCATAATTAAATTGCTGTAGTTTAGATTCTGTCCAACCTATGGATTTTAATATTACGGATGGAATAGCTCTTTTCATAGCTATTTCATCCATAATAGTTTCTATTTGTGTTCTACTTAGGTTACTTCCTGCAAATGCCTTTGTATTTAAATTTAAACTAAATACAAATATTAAAATTAGCAAAATTATTTTATGGGTTACGCTTTTAAATATTCTCATATTTCAGCCTCACTCGCTTAGGTTTTTAGATGGTATTGTATTGTATACGTTCTATAATACTAACAATCTCATCTTTTGCTTTTTCTAATGTTTCTATTGTTTTGCTTTCAGTTTCTTCCTTAATTGATAAATATACTTTTAATTTAGGTTCAGTTCCTGATGGTCTTAATACTAACCATGAACCATTTTCAAAACAGAATTTTAATACATCTGATTTAGGATAATTTAATTTCTCAGTTTTTCCATCCACAAGATTTGAAACAATTCCTAATTTATAATCGTAAATGCATGGTATGCTTTTGCCAGCCAAAGAGTTAATTTTATTTTCTCTAAAAAATTCCATTATGGATTTCATTTTGTTTTGGCCTGATACTCCACCAAAAGTCAATGAAATAGTTTCTTCTTTATAAAACCCGTGTTCCTTATATATTTCATCTAAAACATCCAATAAACTTTTATTATTGAATTTATAATATGCAGTCATTTCACAAATGAGCATGGATGCTATAACAGCATCTTTATCCCTAACAAATGTTCCAGATAGATAGCCATAGCTTTCTTCATATCCAAATACAAAATTATAATCTTTATTGTCTTCAAATGATTGCATCATTTCAGCTATGTATTTAAATCCTGTTAATGTATCAAATGTTTCTGCATTATATTTAGTAGCTATATCTCGGCCTAACTCACTTGTTACAATTGTTTTGATAACTGCTGAATTCTTAAGTTTATCTTTTTCATTTAACGCTTGTAAAACATAATTTAACAGCAAAGCACCTGTTTGATTTCCATTTAATGCTACAAACTCATTTTCATAATTTTTAACAACAAGGCCTACTCTATCACAATCAGGGTCAGTACCTATAATTATATCTGCATTTAACTCTGCTGCTTTTTTAATTGCCATTTCAAATGAGCTTATTTCTTCTGGGTTTGGAGACTTAACTGTTGAAAAGTTAGGATCCGGATTTTCCTGCTCTTTTACAACATATACATTTTCAAATCCCATTTCTTTTAATACTCTTCTTACAGGTTTGTTTCCAGTTCCATGAAGTGGTGTGTAAACAATTTTTATATTTTTATCTACTTTATCCGATAATAAACTTAATGACTTTATTTTATCTGTATAAGCTTTATCAACATCTTCACCTATAATTTTTATTTTTTCATTATTTTCACAATCAGAATATTTTATATTATTTAAATTAGTTTCATTTATGTATTTTATGATTAAATCAGCATCTTCAACCACCTGTCCACCAAATTCATCATATACTTTATATCCATTATATTCTGGTGGGTTATGACTTGCAGTTATAACTACTCCAGCTTTGCAGTTAAAATATCTTACTGCAAAAGAAAGTTCAGGTGTAGGTCTTAGACTTTCAAATAAATATACATTTATATTATTTGCTGCAAACACACATGCAGTATCTTTTGCAAATTCTAAAGACATATGTCTTGAATCATATGCAATTGCTACACCAATATTTTCATTGGTATATTTTTCATTTAAATAATTTGATATACCCTGTGTTGCTTTAGCTACAGTGTGTTTGTTCATGCGGTTAGTCCCAGCCCCAATTTTACCGCGCATTCCACCTGTACCAAATTCCAAGTCTTTATAAAATCTGTCTTCTATTTCATTTTCAAATTTCTCAATAGACTTTAGCTCTTCTTTAATATTTTCATCCACGTACTCGCTGTCCAACCAAATTTTTAATTTTTCCCTAAACATTTTTCCCCCCGTTATTTAAGTTTAATTTTGCTTAAATAATCTATAAAACTGTCTCTTAAATCATCTCTTTTTAAAGCAAAATCTACAGTTGCTTCAAGAAAACCTATTTTGCTGCCAACATCATATCTTCTACCTTCAAATATATATGCATAAACATCTTGAATATTACAAAGTTCTTTTAATGCATCAGTAAGTTGTATCTCTCCTCCAACACCTTTTTTAGTATGTTCAAGGATATCAAATATTTCAGGCGTAATAATATATCTTCCTAAAATAGCTATATTAGTAGGTGATTTATCCATGGATGGTTTTTCTATTAAGTCTCGTACAGTATATATTTTATCATTTAATTTTTCACCGGACACTATGCCATATTTGTTAACATTTTCCCACAATACTTCCTGTACTCCAAGTATTGTTGATTTATATGTATCATACATTTCAATCATTTGTTTTAGACAAGGTTTCTTAGAATCAACTATGTCATCACCTAATAATACTGCAAAAGGTTCATTTCCTACAAATGATTTTGCACATAAAACTGCATGACCTAATCCTTTTGGATCTTTTTGTCTCACTGTATGTATATTAATCATTCTTGAAATTTTTCTTACTTCTTCAAGAAGTTCTTCTTTTTTTGTTTTTTCTAGGTTATCTTCTAATTCTATTGCTCTGTCAAAATGTTCTTCAATAGAACCTTTATTTCTGCCTGTAATAATTAATATATCTTCTATACCAGAATCTATGATTTCTTCAACTATGTATTGTATTGTAGGTTTATCTACTATTGGCAACATTTCTTTTGGCACTGCTTTTGTTGCTGGCAAAAAACGAGTTCCAAGCCCTGCTGCTGGTATTACTGCTTTTTTAATTTTCATTTGCTACCTCTTTTTATATATGATTATAAAAACGCAAAATAACAATTACTTTTGCTAAACTTCGTTTATTATAATCATATACTTAAAATTAATTAATTTTTATCTTTTGCTTATACTCTGCTATAATTAGTTTTTATGTCCGCTGTTAACAATGAATCTTTTAATATATCCATATGTTCTAATGATTGGCCTGTTCCCTTTGCAACACATGAAACAGCATCTTCAGCTATTGAAACAGTTAATCCAGTTCTTTTTGAAATAAGTTTATCAAGACCTTTAATTAAGCAGCCTCCACCAGTCATTACTATACCTTTTTCACTTATATCTGCTGCTAATTCAGGAGGAGTTTTTTCAAGTACAGAATGCACTGCATCAGCAATAGAAGTAATTGGTTCTTCCATAGCTTCTAATAAATCAGTTGATGAAATAGTTAAATTCACAGGAAGTCCTGTTACAAGATTTCTTCCTCTGATTTCCATAAACTGTTCTTCTTCAATAGGATATGCTGTACCTATATTTATTTTTAACTCTTCAGCACTTCTTAATCCAATCATAACATTATATTTTTTTCTTACATATCTCGCTATAGCTTCGTCGCATTTATCTCCTGCAACTTTAATTGAACGGCTTACAACTATACCACCTAAAGAAATAACTGCTATATCAGTAGTTCCACCGCCCATATCTATAATCATATTGCCAGATGGTTTTGTTATATCAAGACCTGCTCCTATAGCAGCTGCTACAGGTTCTTCAATTAAATATGTTTTCTTAGCTCCTGCATTTGCTGCTGCTTCAAGAACTGCTCTTTTTTCAACTTCAGTTACACCACTTGGCACGCAAACAATTACCCTTGGTTTTATAAAAGAACTTCCTACAGCTTTTTTAATAAAATATTTTAACATTTTTTCTGTTATATCAAAATCTGATATTACACCATCTCTTA
Source organism: Bacillota bacterium (assembly GCA_029239575.1). Taxonomy (GTDB): domain Bacteria; phylum Bacillota; class Clostridia; order Tissierellales; family Sedimentibacteraceae; genus Sedimentibacter. The sequence continues at coordinate 1,725 of JARBUP010000023.1, read as the reverse complement.
AAGGTCTTATTGCAACTATATTTCCAGGAGTACGTCCAAGCATCTTTCTTGCTTCTTCCCCTACTTCAAGAATTTTTTTTGTGTTTGTATCTATTGCAACTACAGAAGGTTCGTTTGCTACAATTCCTTTTCCTTTTATATAAACTAATACGCTTGCTGTACCAAGGTCAATACCTATATCCATTCTGAAAGCCATTTTATCCTCCTGACTTAAGTCCGTTTAAATTAATATGTATATTTATAAATTCTTCATTGCTATGCTACTTTAATATAATTAACAATTATATCATATAGTATTAAGATTTTCAATTTTTTTATTATTAACAATTAATTAATGAAATATAATATGTAAGAACAACTATTAAAATTAGTTTTATATTTCATTATAAGATGTCTCACAAAAAAAGCCTGTAATTAATTTTTTGCAGACTTTTTTCATTAGTTATTCTATACAATTATTACTGTTGCAATATGTTTTTAATTTTTTGAACTGGATCTAATAATTCACTTAAAGATCTGTCATAGTTTAATGTATCAACTATATGAGCAATATATTTAGACATATCAACTTCTGTATGCCACTCTTTATTTTTCAATTCAGGTTTTCTGTAAATTAAATTAGTTGTGAAAACTTTTTTAATCAGTCCTTCTTCATAAGCTTTATCAAATTTTTCTAAACCTTCAGTAAATAATCCAAATGAAGAAAATACATAAACATTTTTAGCATTTCTCTCTTTTAATTTTTTAGCTACATCAATCATAGAATCGCCGGAAGCAATCATATCATCAACAACAATTACATCTTTTCCTTCTATGTTTTCGCCTAAAAATTCATGGCTTACTACTGGATTTTTACCATTTACTATTACTGTATAGTCTCTTCTTTTATAAAACATACCAAGACTAAGTTCCATTACTGAAGAATAATACATACATCTTGACATTCCGCCTTCATCAGGTGAAATTATCATCATATGATTTCTATCTATTTTTACATCAGGCTCTGTTCTAACAAATGATTTTATCATTTGATAGTGAGGATGAAAATCTTCAAACCCATGTAGAGGAATAGCATTTTGGACTCTTGGATCATGGATATCAAAAGATATAATATTTTCGACACCCATTGAAGTTAATTCTTGTAAAGCAATAGCACAGTCTAATGATTCTCTTGTAGCTCTTTTATGTTGTCTTCCTGAATAAAGCATAGGCATTATAACTGTCATTCTTCTTGCTTTACCATTTATTGCTGCAATTATACGTTTTAAATCTTGGTAATGGTCATCAGGACTCATAGGTACATTCATTCCATACATTTTGAATGTAACACCATAATTAAACACATCGGATATAATATAAACGTCCTTACCTCTTACTGTTTCATATATAACACCTTTACCTTCACCTGAACCAAATCTTGGGCATGCAGCTTCAAGCAAATATGTTTCTCCATTTACATTTTGGTCTTTTCGCCAATCTTTCAAGTAGTAATCTATTTTAGAAGCTACTTCTTCACAGCCTTTCATAGCTATTATGGCTAAATCACCAAAAGGTTTTATTTCCGTATAATTTAGCATTTCATTAAAATCCATTTTTTCCTCCATTAAATTAAATATATATAAATATAAAATGTCACTATTTTGCATTTACATTCTATCAAATATTTAAGATTTGTCAAAACATGTAGCAAGAAAAAATATTAAGTTATCTTAACAATTAAAAAAC
>JARBUP010000267.1 GCA_029239575.1 Bacillota bacterium | reverse complement strand
GATACTTTGGGAATTTGGGTTAAGTCATGAACAGTCTCACAATACAAATTTATTTCCCTTAAAGGTTAAGTAAAGTTTAATGCGCAGTTTCGTTCACACATTTTCTTATTCGCTTTCGCTCATGAAAATATGGAACTCATTGCGTTTGACCTACCATCAATTTCTATCTCCCTACGGTCGAAGAAATTGGGTTAGGTCATAAAAAAAAGGGGCACCAACTGCCCCACTCAATTTAAACAACTTTTCTTATATCATACAAAGTATTTAAAACCTGATAATTCTGAGGAAAAAATTCCATTATATTCCAATAGCCAATTCCCTCCAAATCATACTCATTAAATAAATCTAATTTTGAATCAATACTTCTTGCATCTTCAAACCACACTTGATGTTGTTTTCCACTTCTGTCCCAATAATTGAAATATGGAGATTGTGCAATATCATCATATTGTATTTGTGCACCAACTTTCCTTGCTAATTCTACAGCTTCTACATTTGAAACAGAGTCAGCTCTCGATACTCCTCTCACAAAAGGTTGAGTAAAATCATAACCGTAATTTGGAACTCCCATTAAAATTTTATCCCTATCAATTTCTGTAACTGCATAATCCAAAACTTCTCTAACTTTATCAACAGGTGAAACAGCCATTGCAGGACCGTAGGTATAACCCCATTCGTACGTCATTAATAAAACATTATCTGCTGCATTTCCTAAAGCAGGATAATCATGAGCCTCATAAAGTAATCCTTTTTGATCCGCTGATGTTTTTGGTGCTAAAGCTACAAATAAAGGATAACCTTCAGCACTTAATCTTGTTTGTAAATTATTTATGAACTGAGTATATTTATCTTTATCTTCTGGTAAAACAAATTCAAAATCAACATCTAATCCATAATAATTTTTAGCTCTTAAATTGTTCATAATATTATCAATTAATCTATTTTGCGCATTTTGATCATTTAAAATTTTATGTGCTAATTCATTGCTGAAATTACCTGATTCCGTTAATGTTGATATAAGCATAAGTGGTGCAACATTATAATTTCTTGCTAATCTTATTAAATCTTCATCTTCTATGCTGATTAAATCGCCTTCTGGCGTTATTCCATAGGTAAACAAAGTTAAATATGTTAGATATGGAAGAGCTTTTAACAGCGCTGTTCTGTCTATATTAGGATATGCATAACCCATAACAGAAATAGGTTTAATTTTTTCATCTTCATAATCAATAATAATTTGTTGTCCTTGGTATATTCTATAAGGGTCAATTATATTTGGGTTGTTTTGTAAAAGTTTAACAACAGTAGTGTTATACTGGCTTGCTATACTTTGTAATGTCTCTCCTCTTTTAACAACATGAGTTGTTTCAGGATTTTGCACAACAAGCGTTTGGCCTACTACTAAATTATTTGGATCGCTCAATTCATTGTTTCTAATTATTAATTGAGGTGAAGCATTGTACTGGGAAGCAATAGAATATACGCTATCACCCGGTTTTACTACGTGAATATTCATAACAGTGCTCCTTTCTTACATTAGTATATGCGAAGATAATTATTTTGTTTCGTATAAACATTCGCAAAACAGGCAAAACGCAAAAAAGACAGTTCTTTTTTATTAATGAATAATAATAGAACTGTCTTTTTAATTTTTTTATTTTATTGATTAGAATATATTTATTTTACGCTGAATAAAATATCACCGTATGTTGGAAATGGCCAATATTGTTCTGCTGTATTTGCTTCTAACTCATCAACTACAGCTCGAATTTCTTGCATAGCTATAAATATGTTATTTCTACAAAATTCTGCTTCTTTTTGTAAATCATCAAATTCTTTAACATTAAGCATTAAATTTTCAAAGGCTTCAGTCTTTTTATACAATGAATTTAAAAGCAATGAAAGTTTTGTTACTATGGATATTTCAACATCACAATTAACGTCTGAAATTAATGATTTTTTTACACTTGCTGTTTCACTTAAATGTTTAATATATGAAGAAACAGCTAATAAAACATCCTTTTTAACCATTTCAAGCATAGTTAAAGCTTCTATATTTATTGTTTTACAATAATCTTCAAGATGTATTTCCAACCTTGAGTTCAATTCTTTTTCTGAAAATATTTTAAATTTTTCAAACATTCTTATATTTTTATCAGTAGATAAATAAGGTAAAGATTCAGGAGTTGATTTTAAATTTAATAATCCTCTTTTTTCTGCTTCTTTAACCCACTCATCAGAATAGTTATTTCCATTAAAAATTATTCTCTTATGATTTTTAATTGTTTCTTTTATTAAATTATTAAGTGCAGTTGTAAAGTCATCAGATGATTCAAGTATATCTGCAAATTGTGATAATTCTTCTGCAACTGTTGTGTTTAATACTGTGTTAGGACCAGCTATTGAAAGTTTCGAACCTACCATACGAAACTCAAATTTATTTCCAGTAAATGCGAACGGAGATGTTCTGTTTCTGTCAGTAGTATCTCTACGGATTATTGGAATCGCATCAACACCAACAGTTAATTCTCTGTTATATTCTTTTACATATGCAGTATCACCCTCGATAGATTCAAGAACAGCTGAAAGTTCGTCTCCTAAAAATATTGAAATTATTGCTGGTGGCGCTTCGTTTCCTCCAAGCCTATGGTCATTTCCTGCTGTAGAAACAGATACTTTTAATAAATCTTGATATTCATCAACAGCTTTTATAACTGCACATAGGAATAATAAAAATCTTGCATTTTCGCGAGGAGATTTGCCAGGTTCTAAAAGATTTATTCCATCATTTGTTGATAAGGACCAGTTGTTGTGTTTTCCACTACCATTTATACCAGCAAATGGTTTTTCGTGCAATAAACATGATAGTCCATGTTTGTCAGCAACTTTTTTTAACATTTCCATTGTTAGCTGATTGTGATCACATGCCAAATTAACATTTGTAAAAATTGGAGCCAATTCATGTTGAGCTGGTGCGACTTCATTATGTTCAGTTTTAGCAAGAATACCTAATTTCCAAAGTTCATGATTTAAATCTTTCATAAATGCTGAAACTCTTGGTTTTATTGCTCCAAAATAATGATCATCTAATTCTTGACCTTTAGGAGGTTTAGCTCCAAACAAAGTTCTTCCTGTATAAAATAAATCTTTTCTTTTATTGAACATTTCAGTATCTACTAAGAAATATTCCTGTTCTGTTCCCATAGTTGTAATAACTCTTTTTGTATTATTGTCTCCAAATAATTTCAAAATCCTCATGGATTGTTCGTTTATAACTTCTATAGAACGTAAAAGAGGAGTTTTTTTATCCAATACTTCGCCGCCATATGAACAAAATGCTGTTGGTATGCAAAGTGCAGAATCTTTAATAAATGCATAAGAAGTAGGGTCCCATGCAGTGTATCCTCTTGCTTCAAATGTTGAACGTAGTCCTCCTGATGGAAAACTTGAAGCATCTGGCTCACCCTTAATCAATTCCTTTCCCGAAAACTCCATTATTACATCACCATCAGATGTAACAGATATGAAACTATCATGTTTTTCAGCTGTTATGCCAGTCATAGGTTGGAACCAGTGTGTAAAATGTGTTGCACCTTTTTCTATTGCCCAATCTTTCATTGCATTTGCAACAACATTAGCAACATTAATATTTAAGCTTTCACCATTTTCAATTGTCTTTTTTAATGCTTTGTACGTGTCCTTTGGCAATCTTTCTTTCATCACTGAATCATTAAATACCATACTTCCGAATATTTCTGTTACGTAGCTCATAATAACCTCCTATTAGTACATGAATGCAAAAAAAGCGCTGTAGGTTAAATAAACCTACAGCGCCTTTGCTGTTTGATGTAATTATATTATGATATGTTTAAAGATATGTCAACATATTTTTTATAAAACTTAAAATTTTTTTATAAAACCGTAAAATATTTATGCCTAACCGTAAATAAATATTACTAAAACAACTCGGCCAAAAATTCTTGACATCTAATATCGTTTATAATATAATATCCGAAATGAACAAAGGCGTTCATTAATTGCATTTTTATACTTATGAAAATGCAATTAATGAGCGCCTTTTGTTTTTATTAATAATGTACATGCCTTACTGTGACTAATAGTTGTATTAGGTTTAGAAGCTGAAAAAGATCCTCCAGTAGGATTTTTCTGTGCTGCAGGAATGTATGGAGGAAAAATATTTTTAAGATGCAACAATTTGCCATTTGATATTCCAAAACAAATTGAAGCAAGAGTTGCTTCTAATAATGATATGGAAGAAATAAACACATATTTAGAAGA
>JARBUP010000266.1 GCA_029239575.1 Bacillota bacterium | reverse complement strand
CATCATAGCAATAAAAAATATTTTAATAAATACCACCTCATCATATAGGGTGGTATTTATTTTTTAAAAAAATTGTTCTTTATTTACATTTAAATTTTCCAAGAGTATAATTATTTTATAATGATTAATATAATTATCGTAATGTTATATTCAATTTGATCTTTAATAAATTAATTTAATAATAAATTATAAAAGGGGAATATAAATGACTAAAGTAATTATTAAAGAATGTGCGGATTATGAAATTAGTAATTTAAAAAGAAAAATTAATGAAGGTATGGAACTTTTAGGGGGCTGGGATAAATTTATATCTCCTAATATGAAAGTTTTATTAAAAGTAAATTTAATAGGACCTAAAACTTCAGACTCAGCTTCTATAACACATTCAGAATTTGTTCGCGCTTTAACACAAATTTTAAATGAATATAAATGTACTGTTTGGATAGGGGATAGTTCAGGAGGAGCTATTGGAGGAATAGCACCTACAAAACAAGCAATGGTTGTTTCAGGTTATGAAAAAGTGGCTAAAGAAGAAAAAGCTGAAATTAAAAACTTTGACAAAGAAGGTGTTGTTGAAGTTAAACCTAATAGTGATATAGTAGAAAAAATGTACATAGCAAAACCAATGTTTGAAGCAGACTTTGTAATTAATGTTCCAAAATTAAAAACTCATTCAGCAGCAATTTATACTGGTGCAGTTAAAAATGTTTTTGGATGCATACCTGGACTTAAAAAAGCAGAGTATCACCGCTTAGCACCAGATCCAAAAAATTTTGGAGAAATGTTAGTTGATATACATGAAAATGTTAAAATAGGGTTAAACATTATGGATGGAATTGTTGCAATGCAAGGGGAAGGTCCAACAGCAGGTGAGCCATATAATTCTTGTAAAATTTTAATTTCAACGGACCCTTTAGCACTTGATACTGTTGCATCATCGATGCTTAAAATGGAAATAGAAGATGTTCCTATATTATTAACTGCAAGAAGCAGAGATTTAGGAAATTCATACATAGATAAAATAGAAATAGAAGGTGATTATAATACACTTCCAACTCTAAATAATTTCAAATATCCTAAAAAGTTTAAAAGCACTAAAAAAAGCAATTATAAAGCATTAGTCAAAGTAATTGATTTATTAAAGGCTAGGCCTTATATAAATAAAAAAATATGTAAGCAGTGCAATATGTGTGTTGAAAGCTGTCCTGTTCAAGCAATAAACAAAGAAACTAAAAATATAAATTATGATATATGCATAGAATGCATGTGTTGTCATGAATTATGTTTACACCAAGCAGTTGAATTAAAAAAAGATAATAAATTAGCAGGAGTAGCAGCAAAATTATTTGGTGGAAATTATAGAAAGTAAAAAATTTAGTTAGTATTGTTTTTAAATCAATACTAACTTTTTTTATTTGGATAAAAATTTCTATTTATGACAAATTAAATATTAAATATTAAATGCAAGTGAGGTGACATAAAATAAAAAATCCTAAAAAATCAAAACTTGGATGGATTAGTGAAATTAGAAATGAGAATTTTGGATTAGTTTTTATAAAATTATTAAGTTTTTATTTAATACTCAATATAATTTTTACTATTGTATATTTCAAATTTGAAGTTTTAAAATTCGGCACAAGTTTTTTTAATTATATTTATTTTTCATTTGTAACTTCCATGTCAATTGGATATGGCGATTTTGTTCCAGTTAATAATATAGGTAAAATATTAGTGATATTTCATTCTTGCTTTACAGCTACATATTTTGCATTAATGGTGTCCATATTATCTATTAAAATGTTTTATCCAGGAAACTCAATAAAATTTTCAAATAAAATAATTTATAATTTGGATATGGATTTACTTATATTCAGAGTTATAAATACTAATAAAGAATCCCTTATTAACCCTGAAGTAAGAATTAGCATTACAGAGCATAATGTAGGTTATGCCATAGCCGGAGTATTTCATATTCCTACAGATTTTGACATTACATATCTTGGAAAACATGATTTTTCATATTCTTTTAAAAATAGTTACAATAATATTAATGTAGTAGAAGAAGCAAATAAAGCAATAAAACATAATGAAATAAAAAAAGCGTTTGAAAGTAGATTTAGGATTATAATATCTATTTCAGGAAGTTATGGTCTAAATCATATAGCTATTTATAAAAAATATTACGCAGATGATATAGAATTTGGTAAATCATTTAAAGCCATAACTTATAATAAAGATGGTTATGGTAAAAAAGGTGGATTAAATTATAGCAAGTTAAGTAATTTTTGGGATGATTTTGAAAAAATAGAAAAGTAAATTGAAATTTTTAATTACTAATACAAGTGTATTCATTTCAATTGTTGACAAAATAGTTATAATAGTTATACAATAAAAAGAATAAATAAAATTTAAATATAAATAAATTCGAAACATATTTTGAAAGGAACTACTATGGGAAGAACATTGAATTCAAGAGTTTTAGATATTGCAATATCAGGAATTAGGCAAATATCTAATAAATCAGCTATGAATCCAGGTACAATTAATTTAACAGTGGGCGAACCTGATTTTAAAACACCTGAACATATTAAAAATGCAGCTATAGAAGCAATAAATAACAATCTAACTAAATATACTGCAAATAATGGATTAATAGAATTAAGAAAAGAAATTGAATATTTTGTAAAAGACCGCTACAAACTTTCATACAATGGGGAAAATGAAATTTTAATTACAACAGGAGCAAGCCAAGCTATTGATGTTACACTTAGAACAATTCTTGTAGAAGGCGATGAGGTAATATTTTTTGCTCCTGTTTATACTGGTTATATTCCACTTGTAAAACTACAGGGAGCAGTTCCTATAATAATAGATACAAGCAAAAACGGATACAAGCCTTCTGTAGAGCTGTTAAAAAAAGCTGTAAATGAAAAAACAAAAGCTGTTGTAATAATTAATCCATCCAACCCAACTGGTATTGTTTTAAATAAAGAAGAGATAAAAAATCTTGCTGACTATTTAAAATCACAGGACCTGTATGTTATCAGTGATGAAATTTATAGTGAAATAACTTTTGAACAAAAACCTGTTTCCATTGCCACTTTTGAAGGAATGTATGATAAAACAATTGTAATAAATGGATTATCTAAATCTCATTCTATGACGGGATGGAGAATAGGATTTATTCTTGCTCCTGAATTTATTCTAAGAGAGTTAGCAAAAGTTAATGCATACAATATAACATGCGCTCCTATTATAAGCCAATATGCAGCTATAGAAGCTATTAAATACGGAAGAAATGATTCTTCTGAAATGATTGAATCATATATGAGTAGACGTGATTATGTTTATAATCGCCTTGTGGAAATGGGTTTAGAAGTTGAAAAACCCATGGGTGCATTTTATATATTCCCCAAAATACCTGACTCATACAAAGATTCTGAAGCATTTGCTTTTCAATTAATTGAAGAAGGTGGAGTAGCTGTTGTTCCAGGACAATACTTTTCAGAATATGCTAATCGTAATATAAGAATAACATATGCATATTCAATGGAGTCATTAAAAGAAGCTCTTGATAGAATTGAAAAGTTTTTAAAAAATGTAACACCTTGGAAATAAGAAAAACAAAAGGAAATCATAGATAATATATATCTTAGATTTCCTTTTTATTTATGATATGGTAATGTTTTAATTAAAATATAATTATGGCAACAATTATAGTTGCAATAAAACCTAAACTAACTGGGATAATATTTTTTCTAACAAGATCCCCAGGTTCTACTCCACATATTGCAGCAACTGGTATAACACCCCAAGGTATTATAGTTCCACCACCAACCCATATGGCAGATATTTGACCAAGAGCTGCAAGGCCTTCTTTGCTTATGCTTATAGCTCCAGAAAATGTTTGAGCTAATGCACCAACAAGTGGAAGTCCTGAAAAACCAGAACCATCAAGTCCTGTTATTCCTCCAATGAGAGTTTGCATAATAACAACTGGAGCTTTTGAAAGAGGAGCTTTATCAGCAAGATATAATCCAATATCAGTTAGCAGTCCTGTGGCACCTGGACCTAATATTTCTTTAGCAGTTCCTTCACTACCAAGGAAAAAGAATGCACCGATTACTATTACAGGAGCAAATATTTTTATTCCAAATATGAATCCATTTCTAACATATTCAGTTACCTTTTCGCAGCATTCTGTAGGATTATATAAAATCATGGCTACAATGGCCATTATAATTACAGCAGTACCTCCAACTAATGCAGTTGCGTCTCCGCCTTTAAGTTTAAATTTATACATTACAAATGCATC
>JARBUP010000265.1 GCA_029239575.1 Bacillota bacterium | reverse complement strand
GATACAATATAAACATAAGAGCCTTTCCATGCAGAGGAATATTGTATTAGTCCCAATACTGTAGGATATACTAAAAAGTTAAAATATAAATAAATATATTCATATCCACTAATCTCATAGTATGATCCACTCATTCCCATATTAAACATCATTAGAATAGGAAGCAGCACTCCTGTTGACAGTGCAGGATATATTTTTAATTTTAAGTTTCTGTCGCTTCGTAACATAGCATTAGTAAATTTAAAAGCTTGTCTTGAAGTCTCATCTTTGTTCAATAGTTTTCCAATTAAAAATTCAATCCTATGATTAGAAGCCTTTTCTTTCCCTTCTCCCTCCAATTTAAGTAACAATATCTCCATTTTTTTACTTAGTTTTAAATATATAAAAAAACAAAATATCGGAACTGCAATTAATAAAGCTGTGAAAATATATAAATATGAAGCTTTACCTTCATTAAATATAATCTCAAAAGGAGCTCCAAACCAAAAAATCGGATTAAAATAGTTAATTGATTCTAAGTTATATTTAATATTTTCAAGAGATGAAAAATCAATCATTCGCACTGCGATTTGGTAACCTACTGTAACCAATATAGTCAGTAAAATTTGAATTAAATTAATAATATTTCTTAATATTTCTCCATCAAATAATCTTAAAACCAACAGATATATAAAAGCAGTAATTAAAAATATCAATAAATCCATCAAAAGAATTTCAAACAAAAATATCGGAATAACAAGAAGTCCATTATCCATTACTAATGCAATAAGTGACGGCCCTGCTATAAAAGTATTAAGACGGAACATATAAATTAAAATATGTAAAACTTTAGCCATGGACAAAGTTTTACTGTCAATAGGTTTTGTCATCAAAATATTTTTGTCCTTTGTATCTAATAACACAAAAGAAAAATCAGAAATTAAATACATGGTTGTCATAAAGAAGAATGCTCCTGCAAAATATATCATGCGGACCATTTCATCTTTTATCATATAAATAAAAAATGCAAGAAAAACTCCAAACAATAAATGTATTAAATACGCTTTAATTAAGGAAGAGTGCTCTGTGCCATTACTTTCATTATTACTTGAAACTAATATAGGTGCTCTTCTTCCATCTAATATTAGTTTTGTCTTTAAAATCATACGCGTCATATTATAGTCAATACCAAACTTTTCAAACAATTTTTGAAATGAATCAAGTATTTTTAAAGATAAAAACCCATCCATATTTGCTCCCTTCTAACTCACAAAAGCAGAAATAAATCGTTTAGCAAGTTCTTCATGATTATTAAATCCAGTAACATTATTAAAAATAGATTCTAAGGATGAGTCAGACTGTTTTTTCATTACATCTTCAACTGCTCCGTCTATAACAATCTTACCTTCATTAAGCAATAAAATTCTATCACTTAGTTTTTCAACTACCTCCAAAATATGAGAAGAATAAAAAATAGTTTTACCCTCTTGTTTCAGACCTTGCATAATCTCTTTAAACACAAGAACACTGTTGGCATCTATTCCGCTTAAAGGCTCATCTAAGAATAAAATATCAGGATTATGAAGCAATCCAGTAATTATAGACAATTTTTGTCTCATTCCTTTAGAAAAAGTATGTATTCTTCCATTAATTGAATCCTCAATTCCGAAAACATTCATCATTTCTTTTCCCTTTTTTACTGCATTATCAGAACCTATACCATACAGCATTCCAATAAAACTTATGTATTCAAATGCAGTTAAATTATCATACATATCTGATATTTCTGGAACATATCCAATCTTTCTTTTGTAATTAATTTGACCTTTTATTTTTTCTCCGAAAACAAAAACATCACCTTCATAATCATCAATAAGTCCAAGTATAATTTTAATAGTAGTGCTCTTACCTGCACCATTTGATCCTATATATCCAATAATTTCTCCACTGTTCACTTGAAAATTTATATCTTTTAATACTTCTTTCTGCCCAAAACTTTTATTAATATGTTCTAATCTTAATACTTCTGCCACTTTTCCCTCCAGTTACAAATTTTTTATAAATATGTTATGCTTACATATAATTACTTAATTTCAATTCTTGCAGTTTCTAACCATTTATCTAAGGCATTTTTATTAATAATAAAATTACTTCCAACTTTCACATAAGGAAACCCTATACCTTCTGTATGAATAACTTTTACTAATTCATTAACAGTTATTCCTAAATATGAAGCTGCATAATCTATATTCATATTATCTTGACTATTTTCATTATTGTAATAAACAACATCATTTATGCCTTTTGCTAATTGATTTGACATATTATACATACCAGAACCAATATAATCCCCATTATCCGTCATCCCTTTAGCAATTATAACAGAACTTATTATAATAGATATGGATAAACAAAAAATAGAAATTGACAGTATTTTTTCTTTCAACATAATAAACTCCTTTATTTAATTAATTTCTCTGTCAGATACTTATATTTAATTCAAAAATCTGAAAATAAAAGATACTACATTTAATTTTCCGTCCACAACAATTGTTTTAATAGCTGTATTTAATATTCCTTTTTCTTCACCATTTCGCTCAAAAATATGTAATCCTCCTAAACGCTTACTTTCGTTTTCAATCCAACCTTTGCTTTCCATGTAATCTTTAAGAATATCAAGTTCATATTTATCAGAGGTAACTTTCACATAATATTCATCCCATAACAATGCTTTTGTAACCTCTACATTTGAAAATACCAACTTTCCAATAGGATATAAATATAAGATTAAAACAATAAACAAAATCCCTATCACCAATTTAATTAGTTTTGATTTCATTTTTTTAATCTACCTCAGGCATTTATTTTACTGTATTATAAAATTCTTTTAATTCATTTTTTACTTCATTTGAAAGACTATGCCATCTAATTCCTTGTATTGCCCCTTCTATGGCACACAACCTATTAATACAAGCCGAATTGTCTATAGCATTAATAGCTAACCAAGCCTGTTTACTTCCAACCTTTTTTAATTGTTCAATTGTTTCTATTCCAACTTCAACAAGCTGAACTTCTAACTTATCGCCTATATTAGGCAATTTACTTAATTCTCCCATTGATTTTCCTCCCTTCAAAACCTAAAGGCTTATTCCTTCTGATAAAATATATTAGTTATGTTATAATATTATTAATTAGATAATATCACCGTTTTACTATTGTTATGATATTCTATTTCATATCCAAATGCTGAAAATATAGCTCTTAATGGAATATATGTTCTGTTATCCATTAAAATTGCAGTTGTATCCATTTTTACAATTTGACCATTTACATCAATTGAATTTTTACCGATAGGAATTTTTATAGTTATACCATCCTTTTTTGCTGTTACAATACTGTTTACATTATCATAGCTTACTTTAGCTCCTATAACTTCTAATGATTTTCTAAGAGGAATCATAACCCTATTATCTTTATTTATAAAAGGTACACCAAAATTTTCTTCCTTTAAAAAAATCAATTCCCTATTATTTAATACAACTATAACATAATTATTTAATTCATTCTTTGACAAATCTTCAGTTCTTGACAATATATTATCAATCATTGACACTATACTATATTGATCATTTGTATCTTCATTTACATCAAATAGCATTACACCTCCTGCTCTATTAAGTGCAATTATAGTTTTTTCCCTAATTGTGTTCATGCCATTGTAATAAGATTTTAAGGGAGTTGTGGGAGCATAATCAAAATAGGCATATTCAGGATTTTCAGCTATTAAATGTCTGTATTGCTTCCAGCTTGGTTTTGCATAAAGAGGAATTCCCATTACAATCTTTTCAGGTGGCAGACCCCTATTAATCCAATATAAAAGCGAATTTTCGAAAAACCAAATAGGACTATGATCTTCATTGTTCATATCATAAGCCATCACATTAATAAAACTAAAGCTATCCAAACACATTTTTGTGATAACGCTTGTATCTTCTGCAGCCCAATCTGCATACCAAGAACCGTTTAGAGCTGCAGATAATTCTTTATCCTTTATTTTCAAAGCATCACTCATTTCAACAACTAATTTTTCATAATCAGCTGCAGTACTTTTATTTGGATGTTCCCAATCAAGTTCAACTCCGTCCAAGTCATATTCCTCAACCATTGCACAAACATTATCTATGAAATATTTTCTTTTTTCGTTGGATGCTGCTATTTCCTTAAATACAGGTTCTAATACTTTGCCTTCATATGACCACCCACCTAAAGATATAAATACTTCCGATTTATCTTCATGAGCCTTTTTAACAAGCTCTTTAAGTTGCTCAGGATTTTTCA
>JARBUP010000264.1 GCA_029239575.1 Bacillota bacterium | reverse complement strand
AATGCTGTTAACAATAAAAACACTGCCAGTCCTTCAATATAAAATAATAATGATACATATATTATAATGCTGACTATCAGTGCTAAAATAAAATATCTTTTTTCGTCCTTATGAATTAAGTTTTTTAATGTCAATTCTTTTGTCATTTTAACCCCTCGTAAACTAAATTTATACATAGTAATATAAATGATTATATCATGCTATTATTTGTTTATGTATCGGTAAATAATAGCATTCCTGTATAATTTAAAGGAGAACTCTGAGTATTATTTAATTTAGAAGTAATTCATTTAAAAAGTTAACTGCCATCCTCTGGTGATTTAATAAAACAATACGATCAGATAGTAAAAAACAGCTATCATTATGATGCTGTTTTCGTATTATCTTTTTCATATTTATTATTTTGATAATGCTTTTTTAAAAGAATCAATTGGCTGGGCTCCAACAATAGAATACTTATTGTCTATGATAAATGTTGGAGTGCTGTTTACGTCATATTGTTTTGCTAAGTTTTTTGCTTCATTTAATTTATTTTCATAAGAGCCATCTTCAATGATATTTATCATTTCATTCGTATTAAGTCCAATGCTTTTAGCTATATTTGTTAAAATTTCAATATCGCCTATATTTTTTCCTTCAGTAAAATATGCATAAAAAACTTTATCATGGAATTCATGAAATTTTCCTTTTTCTTTTGCATATTCGGTTGCCATAAGAGCCATATGTGTGTTAGACATTAAATCAGCCCCCCCAAAATTAATACCATATTTATTGCCTGTATTATTTATATTAGCAAACATATCCTCTACAGACATACCCGGAAAAAATTCAGAAACCTTTTTCCCTTCCTTTGGAACCTCAGGATGCAACTCAAATGGTATCCAATCATCTTCTATATTAAATTCTTTTTTTAATTCATCAACAATACCTTTGCCGACATAACAAAATGGTCATGCATAATCTGAAAATATTAAAATTTTGTGCTCCATAATCTCTCCTTGCAATAATTTTCTTAACTATTGTTATACCCAAATTTATGATTAATAAACCTTAACAAATGAAAGTTGCTTTTCACTTTTGTTTTTCGCTTAATAATTTTTCTTTGTTAGGCCTATTGTCATCCAATAAAAATTTTGCCCATTCAAGACCTATTTTATCGGTATTTTCTTGCCATAACAACAAGCGATTATAATAGTAATTTATTTTTTCGCTAACTGGTTTTTGAAAATCATTAATTCCATATTTTAGAACTATTGATGTCAATTCATATATAACCAATCCTATTGCATGTGTTTCTACATGTACAGTAGCTCCAGCATGACCGATTGCGTGACATATAGCAATGCACTGTTCATCATCAATTTCTTTACCTACTGCATGGGAATTTAAAACAGCCCGCTTTGCCTCAGGCATTTTGATTTTACCCCTTGCCCATGATTCACAGAGCTCTAAACATATTCTTGGTCTTAATTCGTTTGGATATTTTTCTTCAAATTGTTTTAAAGGCAGTTTTGCACAATCCAATGCCCACATTACAAGTGTCCTATGTTTTTGTAATTGAATGAGTTTTATCAACTCCTGCAAACATTCACTGTCACGGGAAAACAACATTTTATTTCTTTTTTTAAATTTTAATTCAACATCTGAATACATATGTTAATCCGCCTTTGACCTATTATTATCAATTTCTTACACCTATATCTGCTCCAAATGAATATAATATTTTATTATCTTTTGTGTAACCACATGATATCGCTATCTTATAACTATCTCGAATTTTTATTAATATAAATATTTAACGCTTGAATTGCTTTGAATGATAAAGAAATTGCAGACATATAAAACAAGATTTCTAATATGCCTTTAATTGAACCAAAAGCAATCATTAAATAAGTCATTCCTAAATCCCCCTTATTAAATCTTGTAAAGTTTTTTATATTTCTTTTCCACAACTCTTGCAGAATTTTGCATCTTCGTCATTTAAGCTATTACAATTTCTGCATCTTATTTTTATTACTTCCTTTTCTTCATTTGATTTAGAGAAATTTTCAACAACATCTATATTGCTTAAAACATCATTAATCATTCCGCCCTTTGCCTCATTAAATGGTTTTAAATCTTCTCTCGCTTTTTCTGGATCAAGCAATATGCCAGAACCTGCTGCTCCTTGTGCACCTATTCTTAGTACAACTGAACCAGCAATCATGAGAACCATGCCAAGCACTGAATTCATAAAGGAAGGCTCCCTGCTTGCTCCAAATGGATCATTCATAAACATTGCTACTGAAAAAAATACTGAGATAAAAAGTATAAAACCTAAAACTGTCATACCAAGACCAATATAATAAATTGCTTTTCTTTGTTTTGTAATCTTTGCCATATAATCGATCCTTTCTTATATTTTTAAATTTTACATATTTAATACCATGATGGTAATTAATTATTACTATATAACTCCAACAGGCGCAGCATATATAACGAATTCATCTTCACCATCAAGTTTCAACAAACTATCTACTAACTTTTGATCGAAGGCTGCAACTGCACAAGTACCACATCCAACAGCACCACAGCTTAAATATAAGTTTTGCATTACATGACCAGCATCTAATAAAATTAATTTATGTGCTTCTAATGGATATCTCCATTCGCTTCTATATGGTACTGCGCAATAAAAAAATACAACTGCTGATTTACCTGACCATTTTTGCCCATTAAGACTATCTACAACAGTTTCTTCAAAGTTATCTACAGAGGCAATAAACTCTAAAGCATGTTCCATGGGTAAATAATGATAGATTCCTTTTTCTAAACTTTCTACATTGAAAACTGTAAGATAAGTTTCAAAAGGATGCCTTGCACCTCCTGATGGAACAAGTCTTTCTGTAGCATAGTTATCGCCCTTTATATCTTTAATTCCTTGGGTAGTCCAGAGCAAAAATGACAACTGCTCTATAGTTATACTTTCATTTTTAAAAACGCGGTTACTTTTTCTATCTTCAAGTATTGTAAAAAAATTTGATTCTTTTATTACTGAAGAAAAATCTTTAGTCAACATTATAATATTTTTTTCTACTGCATGTTTTACTAATGGTGGCTGTGGCATTTGCTTTTGTTGGTCAGACTCATATTCAACACCAAAATTGCTTTTCATAAATGATCTGTAACTTTTAATTTTATTTTTCAAATCTTGTATATTTTCCATAAATATCTTCCTCTCAATTGTTATTTTAAGTTTTATACATTGAATTTATATTTTTATGCTAATTTTCTGAACCAGGTTCCCATCTGTATGGAAGTAATTCATCAATTGTAATCACCTTATCTTTAAGCATAACTTCACAAAATTTATTTTCTTCATGTATTTGATTAATAAATTCTCTACATCTTCCACAAGGTGGAACAATACCATCATTATAACTAACTGCTACTAATTTTACAATTCTATTTTCTCCAGCCGTTATCATTGTCGCAATTGCTGCATGTTCTGCACAAAAACCAATGGAGCAAGGGACATCTATACAAACACCTTTATAAACATTACCTTTATCAGTTAGCAATGCAGCTGCAACTGAACCTGAGTATGAACTTTTTGATAGCTCACGTGGATTCAATGTATCTTTTGCTATTTCATATAATTCATTAAAATTCACTTTTTTCTCTCCTTAATGTAATATGTGAAAATATCATATTTATTAATATCAGCTTAATTTTTCAATAGCTTCCTCTATTGCTGAAACAAAGAAAAAATCTTTCCCATTATTGCTTTCATAAATAAAATCTTTTAATGCTTTACTCATATAACCTGAAAAATCTCCTACAATTGCAAGCTTCATTTGATAGTTAACATATTTTTGCAATATATCTCCAGCAAGACGAGTACTTAATTTGAAAAAATCTTCTGCAATAGATGTTTTATAAATAATTATTCGATCGCAGTCAACCTCATACCTTACTGTTGCCATTAAATCCAACGCCGATTGAACATCTGTAATAATTAGACCTTCGCTATGTACCTCCGCAATATTTTTATTAATTCCCTTAATAGTTATATTCATTTCATTTCTTCCTTTCAAGTAATTGCATTATAATAAATTTTTTATACGTATTCAAATATTATTTCATATTCCGATATTTAAATAATTTGTAACCTTCCAAGTTATAGGGATTCCTATGATTAGGATGCCCATATAAATCCACGTACCAAAATGTATTTTGTAAGATATAAAGTGAAGTAATATAAAACATCCAGTAACCCCTAATGACATAAAAAATTTAACAAGGGGCTGCTTTTGATTAGACTCATCAATGGGCTTAGAAAAAGG
>JARBUP010000263.1 GCA_029239575.1 Bacillota bacterium | reverse complement strand
GAAAACAAAGAATCGCATAAATCATAAATTGTGTTTTGTCCTGAATGTGAATTTACATAATTTAAACATAAATTAGTAGTTTTGTTGCGAAATTCATCATCAATTTGAATAACTTCCCCTACAGTTTTTTCATAAAAACTATTTTTAATTGAAGATAAAGTATTATCAAAACCTAGAGAATCAAAAATATCTTTTAATTGTTCATCTGTTTTAGCGAAATCATTTTTAATTAATTCATTTAATTTAAAAATAATATTATCAGTAAATATATTTATATTCTTAGTTGATATGAATTCAGAAACTTTTACATTTCCTTTTTCAGTATATAAATATCTAAGTTCTTCTTCTATAATATTTGTATTTTTTAGTGTTTCGCAAACAGATTCAAATAATGAATCTAATGCTTTATTTACTTGTTTTTCATTTAAGAAATCATTTAAATTAACTTCTTTAAATAAAATTTCAGTTAATTCATTTATATGCTCTTGGATGTATTTCTCAAAAAATTCACCAATTGCCGTAATGGATGAATCAATTCCTTTTATATTAGCAAATGTATCTTTACCTGAAACTTCATATAAGCAGTTTTTATAAAAGTCTTCTGTTAGTTGTTCAAACTTTGATTTAAATTCATCATCAGTCAAAATTTTTATTAGTTTGTCTTTGTTAATAATATCATTTTCAACTAATGAACTTAAATTATCTATGAATTCATTCCTTGTTTTTTTGATTACACCACCAATTTTTAAAGGGGTATATTCTTTAAAAAGCATGTTAATAGCATAATCGTTAGTTATGTAGCCTGCTGCAGAACCAAGTATTGCTTGCAATATATAATTATAAAAAATTTCGTTCATATGTATTTCCTCTTTGAATTTATTATTGAAGTACAATTATATCATCATAAAAAGTATTATGCAAAAAAATATATATTTGGATATTATTAGACAAAATGGTTAAAATAAATTCAATAAAAAGAATTTAAATTAGTTTAATAAATTTTACATAATTTATACACTATGGTAACTTTATAAAAATCTATTGATTTTAGACGGAAAATAATGTAAAATATATTAAGCTTGCAAAATCAATTAGGAGGATAACACAATATGAAAACGTATAACCTTGACAAAATTAGCAATGTTGCACTGGTAGGACATGGTAATTGCGGAAAAACAACATTCACCGAAGCACTATTATACATAACAAATGTAACAAACCGTATGGGAAAAGTTGAAGATGGAAATACAGTATCAGATTTCGATAAAGAAGAAAAAGATAGAAAGTTTTCAATTGGAACATCAATTATACCTGTAGAGTATGATAATACAAAAATCAATTTCCTCGATACACCAGGATATTTTGATTTTGTAGGTGAAGTGAAGGGTTCGTTAAGAGTTGCCAATGGTGCTGTTATAGTTGTTGATGCTAGTGCTGGAGTTGAAGTAGGTACAGAAAAGGCTTGGAAATATTTAGAACAAGTAGGAATGCCCCGTTTAATACTTCTCAACAAAATGGATAAAGAAAACGTTAAATTCGACAATGTTCTTGAGCAATTAAGAGAAAAATTCGGTAAAAAAGTAGTACCTTTCGCAGTTCCATTAGGAGAGGCCGATAAATTTAATGGTTATGTAGAAGTAATAAGAAAGCAAGCTTTAGTTTTAGAAGGCAAAGTATGCGTGCCTACTGATGATGTACCGGCAGATATATTGGCAAAATGCGAAGAATTAAGAGCTGTATTAATGGAATCTGTTGCTGAAACAGATGAAGAAATGATGAGCAAATTTTTTGATGGTGTAGAATTTACTGATGATGAAGTTCATCATGGATTAAAAAGAGCAGTTTTAGCTGGGGATATAGTTCCAGTTATTGTGGGATCAGCTGTTAAAGCAGTTGGAGCCAATTGCCTTATGAATATGATAAATGAATATTTGCCAAATGCTCATGATGAATTAGAAGTTACTGGTTTAAATGAAAATGAAGATGAAGAAGTAAGAAAAATAGACCCAACTGATCATATGTCTGCAGTTGTATTTAAAACTATAGTTGACCCTTTTGTTGGTAAAATTACATTGTTCAAAGTTAAATCTGGAACAGTTAAAAAAGATATGGAAATTTACAATGTAAGAAATAGAGAAACAGAAAAAATAGGAAATGTATTCTTTGTAAGAGGAAAAGATCAAGTAGAAGCAAGTGAAATTGTAGCTGGAGATATTGGCGCAACATCTAAATTACAATATTTCAAAACAGGGGATACTATGTCAGTTAAATCCCATCCAATTATTTACCCAGGAATAGATTTTCCAAAACCATGTTTCTTCATGGCAGTTCATGCAAAAACAAAAGATGCAGATGAAAAGGTAGGTATGGGACTTCACAGATTATCAGAAGAAGATCCAACCTTTATTATAGAAAGAAATGTTGAAACAAAAGAACAAATTATTGGCGGACAAGGAAACATGCAATTAGCTGTAATAGCAAGTAAATTGAAAAATAACTTTAAGGTAGAAATTGAATTAACAAACCCTAAAGTTGCATATAGAGAAACAATAAAAGGTAAATCAGATGTTCAAGGAAAGCATAAAAAACAATCAGGTGGAGCAGGACAATATGGAGATGTTCATGTTCGTTTTGAACCAGCTAAAAAAGAATTTGAATTTGTAGATGAAGTAGTTGGAGGTGCTGTACCAAGAAACTACATTCCAGCAGTAGAAAAGGGACTAAGAGATTGCCTTGACAAAGGAGTATTAGCAGGATGCAAAGTTGTTAATGTAAAAGCTACGTTATATGATGGTTCTTATCATGATGTTGACTCTAATGAAGCATCATTTAAAATGGCAGCAGCACTTGCATTTAAAAAAGGTATAATGGAAGCTAAGCCAGTTTTACTTGAGCCAATTGCAAAAGTTGAAATAAATATCCCTGATGACTATATGGGAGATATAATGGGTGATATGAATAAAAGAAGAGGAAAAATCCTTGGAATGGAACAACAGGATGATGGAACTCAAAAAGTTTTAGCTGAAGCTCCACAAGCTGAAATGTACACATATGCCATAGATTTAAGATCCATGACTCAAGCAAGAGGTAGTTTTACAATGGAATTCTTAAGATATGATGAAATGCCACCAATGATGGCCGAAAAAGTTATAGCTAATTATAAGGCTAAAGTAGAAAATTAAAATTGTAGCTTTATAAAAAAGTTTGACTGACCCAAAAAAATAATTTAACTTAACTTACACCTCTTGATTATATAATATCGAGAGGTGTTTTTTGGAGGTTGCTGTTTGGCATAAGACGATTATCCGGATATGTATTAAAACTGTTTGATTTCATAGGTTTAAAAGCGTTAATTACTTGTGTAATACTGACATTTTCGGTTCCATTTTTCTTCCAGTTTTTATGGATTATTATGAGAATTGATATTTAAAAAATATTAATAAAAACAAGTAATAGGGAATTACACTAAAAGTAGTTACAATACTGAGTGCAACAATTTAAGAGTAAGATTATTGAATTTATGAGAGGTAGAAATGAAAGTTGCAATAATTGGATACAGCGGTTCAGGCAAATCTACTTTAGCAAGTCAATTAAAAGACTTTTATGGCTGTCCAGTTTTATATTTGGATAAAATTCAGTTTGAAGCAAATTGGAAAGAGCGAGATGAAGAAACAGCCAAAATCATGGTGAAAGAATTTTTAGACAATAATGATAACTGGGTAATTGACGGCAACTATACGAAACTTTTAAGAGAGCAAAGGTTAAAGGAAGCGGATATTATTATTTTCATGTGCTTTCCAAGGTTGACTTGTTTACGTCAAGCATATTATCGATACAAGAAACATAGGGGGAAAACCCGTGAAAGTATGGCAGCTGGGTGTGATGAAAAACTTGATTTTGAATTTATAAAATGGATTTTATTAGATGGAAGATCAAAAGAAAAGAAGAAACAATATGCAGAAACGATCAGAGAACATAATCAAAAAATTGTAGTATTAAAAAATAGGAAAGAAACATTTTTATTTTTAAATAAATTAGGTCTATAATAATTTTTATGCAGTCACTTGATTAAGTATTTGTAATTTTCACAATTAAGATAGAATTGATGATTTCAAAGTGATTTTTTAATTATTTTTAAAGAATCGCTAAAAAATATTCCGTTTAACGGCCGTTCATGGTCATTTCACGCATTTTTTTAATTTTAAAATTTATTTTTATTCATTTTATTTTTAGAAAAATCAATCCATACACTACTATATATCTTTTAAGGGGCAAATGTATTGGAATTATTTTTAAATTTTAAAATTACCTAAAAAACTGACTAACATA
>JARBUP010000262.1 GCA_029239575.1 Bacillota bacterium | reverse complement strand
TTATGAAAACAGTAAGCAGAATTACTGAAATGGTAAACACACAATTGAAAAAAATGGAGTATCTACAGTAGCTGTAGAAATTAAACGCTTAGATTTGCCAGCAGACAATGAAGAAGCAGTGTATAACAGAATGGTGAATACACAAAATTATTTACACGGCTGATTATTTTAATCCTTTATTTTTTCATTCACCATAATTTTTATAAGTATGTTTGTTTTTATGCTACAATTCTATTTCTTCCAGATTTTTTAGCTTCATACATTAATTTATCTGCTTTGTTGACGAGAATTTCTGCATACTGACTGTTTGTTTCGGGATATGAAACTACACCTGCACTAATGGTTACTTTTATAGATGAATTATTATAATTTAAAGTGCCATTCATTACTTTCTTGCGAGTACGCTCGGCTATCTCATAACTTGATTTAAGGTCTGCACCTGGTAGTATGCATAAAAATTCTTCTCCACCATAACGAACTAACATATCAGTTTCGCGGATGCTATCGCATATAAGTTTTGTTATATAAGTCAATGTTAAATCCCCAGCCTGATGTCCATGAGAATCATTTACAGCTTTAAAATAATCAATATCAATCATTATTATACTTAGTGGATAACCTTCTTTTGCTGAGCGTTCAAGTTCCTGGTTTAAACGTATAATTCCAGAGCGACGGTTATATGCACAAGTAAGAGGATCTCTAATTGCCAATTCTTGCAACTGACCATGTGCTACAGCATTTGTTAATGCTAATGACAGTCCAATAGATAGAGTGTCAAGTTTATTTAATTCTTCTTTGCTAAATAAAGTATTTTTAGACAAAATTATAATACCGTTGTTAATGCCCTCAGATATGATTGGCTGAGCAATGATACTATTAGGCATATGTACAAATTTAGCTTCCTTAAGAAATATTTCTTGATCTTTTAAATCCATAATGCACATTTTACCTTGTTGTATAACCTTTTCAATTATGTTGTTTTGAGTAATATTTTCTGATATTTCTATTCCATAGGATGATAGGACTATTAAGTTTCCATTTATTTTGTACAAAAGCATTCCACTATCTGAACAAAGATATTTCATGAGGAATTTAAGTGCATCATTAGCTATTACATTGACATCCATTTGATTAGAAAGCATAATGGAGAAAGCACGTACTTCTGATTCGAATTTTAATGCATTTGATAAAGTAATGACTAGGCTGTTAAATGATTTAATACTTTCACCAAGTTCATCATCAGAATCTTCTTTTAGAAGGAGACCATTAGGTTCGCATTTATAACCAATTGTGGTGCAGGACATTTCAAGAGTGTTTTTAACTTCCTCCATCTGCTGTGATAGCGCACTAATACGCCTAATTATGAATAATTTAACAATAGCTATGTTTACTATTGCAACTAAAATACCTGCAAAAATACAATATATAAAGAATTTTATATTTAACACTGATTTTTCAGGAATTCCCATAAATATAATAAAATGAGGAAATGCGATTCCGGTAAGTATTCCAAAACCTACCATCATAATTATTACATCATATATGATTTTATTTGTTATACGAAATTTCATTATTTAGACACCCCTTGTATTTGCATGTTATTTTAATTATAATATATGAAATATGAAATATGAGATAAATTTTATACAAAAAATGGAAATCGTTCTTTTTTCATTATAATATATTTTATAAATAAATTCAATTCTAAATACTTGTTATATATTTTAAAATTGAACAATTAAACTTTATATGATAAAATCAGACATAAATATAATATATTTACTAAAGAGAGGATTTTAAAATGATTAGAGTATTATTTATTTGCAATCATAATGCAGTAAGAAGCCAAATGGCTGAAGCTTTTTTAAATAAACTTGGTAATGGTTTCTTTTTAGCTGAAAGTGCGGGGTTAGTGCCTACTGAAGTTCATCCTGCAACAAAAATAGTTATGGAAGAAATAGGTTATGACATAAGCAATCAAACAACTAATTCTGTATTTGGTTATTATAGGGAAAACAGGGAATATTCATTAGTAGTAAAAATGTGTGATAAAGAAGAAGGCGAAAGTTGTCCTGTGTTTAAGGGTACAGAGAAGGAATTATACTGGAGTCTTGATGACCCAGCAAAAATAGAGGGAACTAACGAAGAAAAATTAAATAAACTTAGAAAAATCAGGGATGAACTGAAAATTAAAGTAGAATTACTTGTTGAAGAATTTATTGAATTGTTCTAAGGTTTAATTCCTTGAAATTAGTTATAATATAATTAACGAGGAGTAATATGAAAAGAATAATAGTCTATGAATCGGTATGTCATGGAAATACGGAAAAAATAGCAAAAGTAATATCAGAAATTATAGATGCTGAAATGATTAAAGCAAGCAAGGTAAAACCCAAGTATTTAAATTACTATGATTTAATTGGTTTTGGTTCAGGAATATTTTATGGAAAGCATAATACAAATATATTGGATCTAATTAGTAAAATGCCAAATGTCACTAATAAAAAAGCATTCGTTTTTTCTACAAGTGGTCAAGGTAAAATGGAATATAATAATTATGCTAAACAAATGTTAAGAGACAAAGGTTTTGAAGTCATTGGCAACTTTGCATGTAAGGGATTTGATACATATGGCCCATTTAAGTTAATTGGTGGAATTGCAAAAAACAGACCAAATGAAAATGATATGGAAATGGCTAAATATTTTGCAAGGAAATTTTTAGTTGAAAATATATCAGAAATATAAACAGATTTTGAAGGAGACATAATATGAGGATTTTAGTTGTTTATGATTCAATTCATGGAAATACTAAAGCAATCGCAGAATCAATTGGTAACTCATATGATTTTGATGATGAATTAGTAAAAGTGATAAATGTTAAAAATGCA
The DNA here is from genome assembly GCA_029239575.1 of Bacillota bacterium. GTDB lineage: Bacteria > Bacillota > Clostridia > Tissierellales > Sedimentibacteraceae > Sedimentibacter. The sequence continues at coordinate 3,088 of JARBUP010000262.1, read as the reverse complement.
GATATTAATAATTTGAAAAATATAGATTTATTAATAGTTGGTTCGCCTACAATTTATTTTAAGCCTACAGCTGCAATTGAGAATTTTTTAGATAGTATTCCTGTAGATGGCCTTAAAGGAATTAAAGTAATGGCTTTTGACACAAGATATTCTAAAGTTGAAATGATGGAAATGGTATTAAAAAAGCTAATTAAGTCATTTGAATATGCAGCTGAGCCAATAAGTGAAAAACTTGTTAAAAAAGGTGGTAAATTAATTACTGCACCAGAAGGTTTTATCGCTAAAGCGAACAAAGGACCATTGCATGAAGGTGAAATAGAACGTGCAGTAGCATGGGCACAAAATACAGTTGAAGATAATATGAATTAAAAGCATTCAAATCCAAGTTAATTGGATTTGGATTTTTTTATTTTCAAACCATAATCGTTAACCAATAAAATAAAAGTGGTTGACAATTATATTTGTTTGATTTATAATCATAATGTTTTCAAGAAGACATAATTTTTTACATAAAAGAAAGGATTATATTATGAGAAATGAAAAAACAAAAACACTTATTTTAATCGGAATTATGACAGCAGTTACTTGTATTTTAGGACCGCTTTCAATTGCAATTCCAATTTCACCAGTTCCAATTTCTTTTACTAACCTTGCGATATACTTTACAGCAATTATACTTGGTTGGAAAAAAGCAACTATTAGTTGTTTAGTATACCTTTTGATTGGGTTCATAGGTATACCCGTATTTTCAAATTTTACTGCAGGACCTGCGAAACTATTAGGACCAACTGGAGGATATTTGATCGGATTTATATTTATGGCTCTTGTTTCTGGATACTTTGTTGATAAATTTAATAGCAAAATATATATGTATGTAGTAGGTATGGTTATTGGAACAGCTATAACATACGCATTAGGTACAAGCTGGTTAGCTTATCAAGCTAACTTAACTATTAAAGCTGCTTTATTTGCAGGGGTGATTCCATATATTCCAGGTGATTTAGCAAAAATTATAATAGCAACTATCAATGGACCTATTATTAAAAACCGAATTACAAAAGCTAAATATCTATAATTGGGGGATACTTATGGAAATCAAAAAATTAGCACAAGAAATAATTGAAGGAAGAAGACTAAAACGAAATGAAGATTTAAGTTTTTTTTCCTTTGTTGATTTAAATGAACTTTGTGAAGGCGCTGATTTTATACGTAAATCTTTATGTGGCGATGATATAAATTTATGTTCCATCATTAATGGAAGAAGCGGTAAATGTAGTGAAAATTGCAAATTTTGTGCACAAAGCAGCCATCATCAAACTGGAGTGGAAGAATATGATTTCTTAGATTCTGAAAAGATAGTTGATGATTGTAAAAAGCATGCTGTAAAAGGCGTGCACCGTTATTCCATTGTAACAGCAGGACGAGAATTAAAAGGTAATGATTTAAAGAAAGCTTGTGATACATATAAAAAAATGAATGATGAATGCAATATTGATTTATGTGCTTCACATGGTTTGTTGTCTGAAGAAGCATTTATTGCTTTAAAAGAAAGTGGCGTTTCTATGTATCACGCAAATATAGAAACTTCAAAAAGAAATTTTCCTAATATATGTACAACTCATACATATGAAGATAAAATAAATTCTATTAAGCTTGCTCAACAAACAGGTTTTAAGGTATGCTCAGGAGGAATTATTGGAATGGGTGAAACATTTGAAGACCGTCTTGATATGGCTTTAAGCTTGTCAGAATTAAAAATAGAATCTATTCCAATTAATGCATTGATGCCAATAAAAGGAACTGCATATGAAAATGCAAAACATCTGACAGAAAATGAAATATTAAGAACTGTAGCTTTGTTCAGATTCATTAACCCAACGGCCAGAATCCGATTAGCAGCAGGAAGAAGCCTTATGGTGGATTCTGGTAGAAAAGCTTTCAGATCAGGTGCTAATGCAACTATAACTGGTGATTTGCTGACAACATCGGGTAATAACATAGACCAAGATAAAGAAATGCTGATAGGGATGGGATTTAGTATATAAATGCAAGTAAATTTTTATATTCTAATCAATTCATCCAAAGTAATTTGAAGTGCATCAGCAATTTTAATTGCTGTAAGAACTTGAGCCTTTTTAAAATCTCTTTCGCCACTTTCATACTTTTGTATTAGACGAATATTTACTCCACTTAATTCTGCAAGTTTTGATTGTGTATAGCCTTTAATTTTTCTAATTTTGCTGATGTTATTTAATTTAGATATTTCCTCAAGGCTAAGCTTTTCTAATATTATTGTTTGCAATACATTTAATTGTGTTGGGTTTGCTTTTTCATAACTTTTTATAACCTTAAAATTAGGATTTAATTCAAGAAATTTCTCTACTATATCTTGGGCTTCTGTAATCAAAATATCATTATAACCAAGATTTTTTGCAGTTTCATATAAATTTATTTTGTTATTATCCATAGATATTTCTGATAGTTTATTTATAATATTTAATTTCCAAGTTTGCATTTTTTCTCCAAATAAAATTATTCTATGTTTTTTTAAAGCAGACATAGGTAATAGTATAACACCATTTAATGTAAATATGAACATAAAATATTTATTTGATGCAAATTATTTAACGTTATGGTAAAATTAATAAATACAAATTTAACAAGGGGTGTTCTTATGCCAGCATTGAAATTAAAAGCTATTGATGCTCAAAAAGTTTTAAAAATAAGTAAAGAATTAATAGATGAACTTCAGGAGTTAATTCAGTGTCCAAGGGATTATTTTAGTATTGAGGTTGCTCAATCTACATATATAATGGATGGTGCATTTGTTGTAGGTCCTTCCATGGTAGATGTTTTCTGGTTTGACAGAGGTCAGGAAATCCAGGATAAAGCTGCAAAGATAATCACTAAATATATTCAATCTATAGGGTATGAAAATGTGGATGTTATATTCCATGAGCTTGTAGCAAGCAAATATTATGAAAATGGGGAACATTTTTAATTATAAGGTAAGCTAAATTTATGAGGCTTGTCATCCTGAGTGATAGCGAAGGATCTTATAATTTTTGACATTTTAATATTATTCGCT
>JARBUP010000022.1 GCA_029239575.1 Bacillota bacterium | reverse complement strand
ATTTCTTTTTTTACATATTCAGCTTTATTATTTCCAGCAGCTATTATTCCTAAACCGCCTGCTTCTGAAACTGCTCCTGCAAGGCTTGCATCGGATATGTTAGCCATAGCCCCTTGAAAAATTGGATATTTAATATTTAATAAATCACATATTTTAGTATATATCATATAATCACCTTAGTTTTTATTTCAAAAAAACGAGAAGTATCTATTATACATCTCGTTTTTACATGATTGATCCAGTTATTAAACCTTGTAGGTATTACCTACAATTTCAACTAGATGAATAAATTTTATTTTTTATTTATTTTCAATATAATTCATTATGTCTTGTACAGTTACAAGTTTCTCATAATCTTCTTCTTCAACAGTTATATCGAATTCATCTTCTAATTTAGAGATTAATTCAAATAAATCAAGAGAATCAGCGCCTAAATCAGCTTTTAATTTGCTTTCTGCTTTAATATTTTCTCTTTCTACGCCTAACTCTTCTTCTAATATATCTGCTATTTTTTCGAAATTCATAATTTCCTCCATTAATTTGCAATGTAATTTTTATTTTTTAATTGTCATTTTCACATCAAATACTTTGATATTCGAAGTATATTACAAATCTTATACTTTGTCAATATATTTTAATCAAATTATTCGTGTAATCTATATATTTTATAAAAACAGTCGACAGATATCAACAGTTTCTATAATTATAGCATATTTTTACGTATTGCATCCACTATATATTCTGCAGCTTTACCATCACCATAAGGATTTACAGCATTGGCCATTTTTTTATATTCTTCTTTATTATTTATTAAGTTATTAAGCTCATTATATATATTTTGTTTATCAACACCTGCAAGCTTTGCAGTTCCTGCCTCTATTCCTTCAGGCCTTTCAGTTTCTTTTCTTACAACTAAAACTGGTTTTCCTAATGAAGGAGCTTCTTCTTGAACCCCTCCAGAATCAGTAACTACTGCATAACATTTTGCCATTAAATTTGTAAATGGTAGATAATCAAGTGGTTCTATTAAATGTACCCTTTCCATATTTCCAAGTATCCTTGTTGCTATTTCTCTTACTTTTGGATTTAAGTGCATAGGATAAATTACTTCAACATCTAAATTTTCATCTACAATTTCTTTAACAGCAGAAAAAATATTTTCCATTGGTTCACCTATATTTTCTCTTCTATGAGAAGTAAGTAAAACAACTTTTTTATTATTGAAATCAATATTGTTAAGTATTTCCTCTTTAAATCTAAAATCTGCATCTATAACCCATTTTAAAGCATCTATGGACGTGTTTCCTGTTATGTAAATTTTTGAGTTTTCATATCCCTCTTTTAAAAGGTTAGCTCTTGAAGTTTCAGTTGGTGCAAAATGAAAATCAGTCAAAACTCCTGTTAATTTTCTATTTGCTTCTTCTGGGAATGGTGAAAGTAAATTACCACTTCTTAATCCAGCTTCAACATGACCTATTTTAACTTGGTGATAAAAAGCAGCTAATGCTCCAGAAAATACAGTTGTAGTATCACCTTGTACTAATATTAAATCGGGTTTAAACTCTTCAATAACTGTTTCTAATCCTGTTAGAGCCCTACAAGTAATACCTGTCAGAGTTTGACCACTTTGAAAAATATTCAAATCATAATCAGGTTCTATGTCAAATATACGAAGCACTTGGTCCAACATATCTCTATGTTGAGCTGTAACGCATATTTTTGATTCAAAATTCTGTTCATCTGATTTTAGTGCTTTTACAATAGGAGCCATTTTTACTGCTTCTGGACGCGTTCCAAATATTACAAGCACTTTTATTTTTTTCATATTGCATCCTCCATTAATTTAAACATTTATTTAAATTATTTTTTATTTACTTTCTTATTAAATAATCCTAATTTTTTAGCAAAAATAAATACTATAACTAACACTATTCCTACAACTATAAATCCTGTAGCTGGTTCTGCATCGGATACAACTACTGCCGCAAGACCTAAAAGCATGCTTATTAAATAAATAATTAAAACAGTTTGTCTTTGGTTTAATCCTTTTTTCATGAGCTGATGATGTAAATGTTCTTTATCAGCCTGCATTATAGGTTTATTGTTTAATTTTCTTCTTACTATTGCAAATGTAGTATCAAATATAGGTACTCCCAATGCAAAAATAGGAGCTATAAGCGCAATAGCTGCAACACTTTTTACTGTACCAAGAACCGATGTAACTGCCAACATATATCCAAGAAGAAGTGATCCCGTATCTCCCATGAAAATTTTAGCTGGGTTAAAGTTAAATGGTAAAAATCCTAATGAAGCTCCTACGATTATAGCACATTGCAATACTATAAAATAATATCCTTTTATAGCAGCTGTAAACAGCAAAGTTGCCGCAGCTATGGAGGCAACACCTGATGCAAGACCATCCAATCCATCTATTAAATTAATTGTGTTTGTTATGCCCACTATCCAAAATAAAGTAATAGGCACTGTTAAATTTTTTAATAAACTCATTCCTGTTTCTGCTAATGGATTTGTTACGAAATGTATTTTTACGCCACCATAAATTGCAATACATGCAGCTAATATTTGTATAATAAATTTAACTTTAGCTGGCATATCATACATATCATCAAGTATACCCGCAAGAACTATAACTGTTGCTCCAATCATTATGGAGATATTAGTTCTATCATGTGGCATGAATACTATCATACAAGACATTATTGAAACATAAATTGCCAATCCGCCAAAATAAGGCATTGGTTTTTTATGAATTTTTCTATTATCCTTTGGCACATCAAGAGCCCCAACTTTAAAGGCAAGCTTTCTTGCAAGTGGTGTCAGCATAAATGATATTATTAAGGCTGAAAAAAATGCTATTAAATAATTAGCCATTTGTTATTCCTCGTTATCTTTTAATTTACTTTTGTTTATAAAATAACAATCATTAGATCCTTCGCTATAGCTCAGGATGACAAGATGTTTTATTTTTCTATTTCCATTATTTTATTTACGCGGTTTGCATGTCTTCCGCCTTCAAATTCTGTGTTTAAGAATACATCAACTATTTCAAGTGCTATTCCTGTACCTATTACACGGTTTCCTAATGATAACATGTTTGCATCATTATGTAATCTTGACATTTTAGCCATATATTCATTTGTACAAAGAGCACATCTTATTCCACTTACTTTATTTGCAGCTAATGATATACCAATACCAGTTCCACAAATAACAATACCTTTTTCAACTTCACCCTTAGCTACCATTTCAGCAGCTTTTTTCCCGTAATCAGGATAATCAACAGATTCTATATTATATGTACCTATATCATTAACAAAATGTCCTGAAGCAATCAAATGTTTTTTAACTATTTCCTTTAATTCAAAACCACCATGATCGCATGCTATTACTACTTTCATTTTTCCTCCTTGGTTAAATATTTAGTTTATTTATATTTTCTATAATCTTTATAAGTTCTGTTTCTATTTCTTTCCTACATAAATCATACACATTATAATCCATTCCATATGGGTCATCAATATCCAAATTTCTGCTACCTATAATTTCATCGTTTATTTTATATGCAAATTCTCTCAATGTAAATATTTTATTTGAATTTTCTGGTGCAAATTTGTTAAGCATCCTTTTGTGAGATAAAGTCATGGCCAAAATTAAATCTGCTTCTTTTAATATTTCATCATTTATTCGTTTTGCCTTATGACTTGAAATATCAATACCTTTACTGTTTAAAACTTGTATTGCATTATAATTTGCTTTATCTCCTTCAAAAGCACTTATTCCTGCAGAAGTAACAGCAATACTTTTTATATTATATTCATTTAACATATATTTAAAAATACCTTCTGCCATGCTGCTTCTACATGTATTTCCTGTACAAACAAATAATATATTCATATTAAACCTCATACTGTAATAGTTTTGCTGGCAGCTTTGCCAACCCTATTCATAATTGCTTTTCCAAGACCTTGTTCTTCTACTGCTTCAGCAAATATAACATCCACACCCATTTCATCAAATTTTCTTAAACATGAAAATAAATTAGACGAAATAGTCAACAACTTTGTTCTATCACCCATGCATAATGTTGTTTTTGAATTATAGTATTTTTCAGTTTGATTTGTAGACATTATACCTGGATGCTTTCCTTGATGTAATGCTTCTTCATAGTCTTGGTTAATTTTTTCTGCTATATTTTCAATTGATCCTTTGTATAATATAACTTCTGCTTTAGGAGAATAATGTCTATATTTCTGACCAGGTGATTTAGGAATTATTTTTTCATTGCTTTTTATTATAGCTGGATCATATTCACATTCACCTAAAATACTTTCAACATCTTCTTTAGTTATTCCACCCGGTCTTAAAATCATTGGAATATCAGATGTCATATCTATAACTGTTGATTCTAAACCTATATATGTACTTCCACCATCTATAATCATGTCTACTTTACCCATTAAATCTTCTATTACATGGGATGCTTCAGTTGGACTTGGCTTACCTGAAGTATTAGCACTTGGTGCTGCAATTGGTTTTCCGCTAATTTTAATTAATTGAAGAGCAATTTCGTTAGATGGGTATCTTACAGCAACTGTATCAAGTCCTGCAGTTATTTTATCAGACATAATTTTGCTTTTTTTTAATATTAAAGTTAAGGGACCAGGCCAAAAAGCTTCACTAAGTTTCTTTGCTTTTTCAGGTATTTCTGACACTAAATTATTAAGTTCATCCATGGATGATATATGAACTATTAAAGGGTTATCTTGCGGGCGACCTTTTGCTTTAAATATTTTGTCCACTGCATCATCATTTAATGCATCAGCTCCAATTCCATAAACAGTTTCAGTCGGGAATACAACTAAACCACCATCATTTATAATTTTCGCAGCTTCACTAATAATTTCTTGGGCATTATTATTTTTTTCTATACGCACTATTTTTGTATTTAATTTATTTTCCATAATTATCCCTTATGTTATATAAAAAATTTGTTTATTAAAGTTATCACATATTGCTTAAATATACATTAATATATGAAATTGTTCAAATGAATTATATACCACATTTTGTAGATAAACAAGTATTACTTTAATTTAGAACATTTTTAATACTTAATCTAAATTATCCATCATATAATATAAACATATATAATGGTACATGTTAAGGGGGCAATTATTTGGAGCTATTAAAATATTTTATATCAGGTTTTGTAATTGGTGGATTAGGAACATGCATTGGCGGTATTTTGTCCGTTATGATTCATAATCCTTCGGACAAAGTTGTTTCATGTTTGTTAAGTTTTGCAGCAGGTATAATGCTATCCATAATATCATTTGATCTTTTACCACAGGCATATGAAATAGGAGGGTTTTTCATAGTTTCATTAGGACTTTCTATAGGGCTGATAATGGTTTTTTGTGCCGAAGAAATGTTACCTACCAAAAGGTTAAAAAAATATTCAGGAAAAAATTTAACATATATTAAAATGGGATTAATAATTATGATAAGTTTAGGTTTGCATAACTTTCCAGAAGGAGTTGCAGTTGGCTCAAGCTATGCATACTCTAATAATATGGGAATAAAAATAGGGATCTTAATTGCAGCTCACAATATTCCAGAAGGGATGAGCGTAGGTGTTCCTATGAAAATGGCAGGTGCATCTTCTTTATCAATAGTACTTTTAACACTATTAACTGGTCTTCCAACTGCATTTGGTGCAGTATTAGGTGCAATACTTGGTGGTATATCTAATTATTTCATTTCATTTTGTTTAGCTGCAGCGGCAAGCAGTATGCTTTATGTAACAGCAAGTGAACTGTTGCCAGAAGCAAGAGTTTTACATAGGGGTAAAATCTCATCAGTATTTTTGACCGTGGGATTTATTTCGGAATTTATTTGACATTAGCAGTATAGTAACAGACGGTTTTCGAGGACGTCAATTTTCGGGGACGGCACCTTTTTTCGCAATGGTCTTGTGCGAAAAAACGGTCCGTCCCCAAAAACTGTCAAATTAACTTCAAACAATAGAAAGTCCTTTTTTAAGAACGTCCCCAATAACTAATCTATATATTCGTATAAATTTTCTCATACTCCATCTTATTCTTATTAATCACTTCCATAAGATTATCAAAAATATTTAAATTAAACTTTACGCAAAATCCACAGCTTGAACTAATACTTCTTGGAACTGGAATTATTTTTATTTTTACATCTTGATTTTTTAATGCAGATTCAAATTTCATTGCATAAGAAACTGATTTAAATGTAATATAGCCATATTGGTCTATTTGTTGGTTTAATTGTTCCATTTTTACACCTTTTTTATCTTTTTTATATTTGATATAATTATTATATCATTAAAATCAAAGGAGTCTAATAAATTATTTTTATATTAAATGTTCAAATATATATTTTTGGAATACTTGTATTCTTATAATGATTATATAATTGATGGCAAGACTATACCTTTTGTTTAATAACGCTATAATAAAAAACAATAATATTAAAATACACACAAAAATGATTTGAAAAACATTTTAAATAAGAATATAATATGTATCTATAAATAAGGAAAGATTTACTGGAGCATTCATGGAAAAAATTAATTTTAATATAAACGATATAAAAAGCTGTGCTGAAAACACAGAAACCTATAATAGGGGTTTAGAGTATTACAGGAATAATAATGTAGGAAATTTAACTATAACAAAACATTTTAATCAAGAAAAAATGTCGTTTGACAGTACTTATTCTTCAAAGATAAAAGGGAATTATGTATCTGCATATGATACATCCGTTAATTTAGATGAAGATGGTGATGTTAATGATTTTGATTGCAATTGTGCTGCTTTTTTAGAAAACAGTGGAAGTTGTAAACATATAGTTTCTTTAATGTTAAAAGTTTTTTATACTTACAATTCTAAATTAATAGCATTTGATGATGGTTTATTTAAGAAAAATATAAAAACACCTGATTATAATTATCCACTTGTAGATTTAATAAGTACATTTGAAGATAAAATAAAAGAAAGTGTAAAAAACGAGCAAAAAGAAGGAACAGCTGTATTAAATCCTGTAATTGTTATATCTGATAAAAGCTCTATTGGAATAGAATTTACTATAGGAGCAGACGGTTCTAAAAGAAATTATATTGTAAAAGATGTTTATGATTTAGCATCAAATATTAAACATAGCAACACATTAACATATGGAAAAAATTTAGAAGATTTCAAACATGAAATAAGCAATTTTGAAAAGTCTTCACAACCGTTGGCTACTTTTTTAATGAATGAATCCCAAATATATAAACAAGTTATTGAAAAAACTTTAGGTGTTTATAATGCTTACAACATTAAAGGAAGATCATTCAATATATTCCCTTTTTCCTTAGATAATTTCTTTGACTTATTTGAAAATAAAACATTGGAATGCCAAGGATATAAATATTCATACAAAAATATTACATTTGTAAATAAAAACCCAGATGTTGAATTTTATATTGATGAAAAAGAAGATAAACAATATTATCTTTCTTCTAATTTAAATATATCATATATGTCACATTCAAATAACCACACATATTTAGTTGTTGAAGATAAATTTTATAGATGCTCTAAAGAATTTGTTAATACTGTTTTACCGGCTGTTAATAAAATTTCTATGCAATCATCTAAAGCAATAATGCTTTCAGAAGAACATATGGGAAAGTTTTGTTCTGCAGTTTTACCGCAAATTTCTAAACATGCTTTAGTTAAATCAGAAATAAAAATATCTGATAAATTTAATGTGGAACCTTTAAAAACAAGTATATATCTTGATACTAACAACAAAGGCTTTATATATTTAAACGTACTATTTAGTTATGGGGAAGTAGAAGTAAACCCATTTAGAAAGTCTTCTAAAGACAACACAATTGTAAGAAATTTAATAGAAGAAAATAGAGTTTTAATAGCAATAGAAAATGCTGGTTTTCAAAAATCAACTGCAAAGTATTCCATGACTGATGAAAATTTAATATATGAATTTTTAACTAATAAAATAAATGATTTAACATCACTTTGTGAAGTAAATGTAAGTGATGATTTTAAGAAAATAAACATTAGATATCCAAAATCCATGTCCATGGGTGTTAAACTTAAAAGTAATTTAATTGAAGTAAACTTGGATAAATTAGAGTTTGACCCAAGTGAACTTGAAGATATACTACATGCTTATAAATTAAGAAAAAAATATTTTAGATTAAAAGATGGATCATTTTTAAATCTTGAAAATGAATATTTCAATACTATGGAAAAATTAGTAGAAGATTTAAATATAACAAGCGAAGACCTTGAACTTGGCCATATAGAACTTCCAAAGTACCGCTCACTTTATTTGGATAGTTTAATTAAAAATAACTATTGGATAAATGCACAAAAAGAACATGATTTTAAAGAAATGATCCACAACATAAAAGAATGTGATGAAGCAGAACTACAAGTTCCTGAATTACTAAACCCTATTATGAGAAATTACCAGGTAGCAGGGTACAAATGGCTTAAAACGCTATCAAATTATACTTTTGGTGGTATATTGGCTGATGACATGGGTTTAGGAAAAACACTTCAAGCAATAAGTTTATTATTATCTGAAAAATATACAAATTTAACGGAAAATGATAATAATAGCAGTAAAAAGCCATCAATTGTAATATGTCCTACATCATTAGTTTATAACTGGAAAAGTGAAATAGAAAAATTTTCTCCTGATATAACAACTTTAATAATAGCAGGAACTCAAGAACAAAGGCATGAACTCCTGTCCTCCATTAATGATTATGAGTTAATATTTACATCATATGATTTAATTAAACGAGATATTGAGTTATACCAGAATTATGATTTTAAATACTGCATATTGGATGAAGCACAATATATTAAAAATTCAACAACTCAAAATGCAAAAGCAGTAAAATTAATAAAAAGTGATGTTCGTTTTGCTCTAACTGGAACACCAATAGAAAATTCTCTGTCAGATCTTTGGTCCATATTCGATTTTATAATGCCTGGATTTTTACTGACCTATAAAAAGTTTAAAGATAAATATGAAATACCAATTGTTAAAAACGAAAACAAAGATATATTAAAAAGACTTCACAAACAAATACAGCCATTTATTTTAAGACGTTTGAAAAAAGATGTTTTAAAAGAGCTTCCAGATAAAATTGAAACTATATCTTATGCACAAATGGAGATAAATCAAAGAAAGTTATACACAGCTGAATTATATAAACTTAACCAAGAATTTAAAAATGAAATGAAAGAAAAAGGATTTGAAAAAAGCCAAATAAAAATTCTTTCCATGCTTACACGTTTAAGACAAATTTGCTGTGATCCATCTTTATGTTTTGAAAATTATAAAGGTAGCAGTGCAAAACTTGATTTATGTATGGAAATAGTTATGAACAGTATTGAAAACGGCCATAAAGTTTTAATATTTTCACAGTTTACTTCAATGCTCAGCATAATTGAACGAAATTTAAGAAATAATTTAATAAAATATTACTTGCTCACAGGAGCTACAAAAAGTTTGGAAAGATTAGAGCTTGCAAATAAGTTTAATTCGGATAATACACCTGTATTCTTAATTTCATTAAAAGCAGGAGGGACAGGATTAAATTTAACAGGAGCAGATGTAGTAATACATTTTGACCCATGGTGGAATATAAGCGCACAAAACCAAGCAACGGATAGAACACATAGAATAGGACAGGAAAATAAAGTTCAAGTATTTAAGTTAATTGCTAAAGATACCATAGAAGAAAAAATAGAAAAGTTGCAGCAAAGCAAAAGGGATTTAGCAGATTCCATAATTAAAAAAGGCGAAATTATGATTAATACTTTATCCAAGGATGAGATAAATAGCCTATTTGATGTTTAAAGGGAAGGGGACGGTCCCTTTTGCCAAATGGTTTTGTTGGCAAAAGGGTCTGTCCCCAAGTCACTGAAATATACGGGTCTGCCACAAGAGTTTATGCAGTTCTTGGGGACGGTCCCTTTTTTTGTCAGAGTTGAGCTTACGGGCTTTAGGGAGCCGTCCCCTTGTTTAGGACCGTCCCCTCCCTACATTTCATCTAAAGTTAAATTATAACCGTCCATGAATTTTTCCATAAAAATATTAACATCCTGTCTATCCATATTTATAATTTCTTGAAAAATAGTTTGTTTAGCTTTTATAAATTCTTTGTTACCTGACTTTTCTTCTTCAATGCATTTAATATAAGCACTTATTTTATCTGCAGCTTTTATTGTTTTCCAAATTTCCATATCTTCTTCTTTAGGAAGTAAAATACTTTCATATTCTATTTGAAATTCTTCTGGTAACATTTTTAATAGTCTTTCGCTTGCAGCTTTTTCCACATCTTTATAAGCAGTTTTTATTTTAGAATTATTATATTTTACAGGTGTTGGCAAATCCCCTGTAAATATTTCTGATGCATCGTGATATATAGCATACAATACAACTCTTTCTGCATTAATATTTTTATTTAAATTAATCTTTTGTATCATAGCTAAAGCATGTGATATTACTGCTACGTCGAGGCTGTGCTCTGATACGTTTTCTTCTTTTGTGCTTCGCATTAGTCCCCATCTGTTAATATATTTCATTCTTGATATGAAGGCGAAGAAGTTTGACTTTTTCATTTTTGACTCCTGAATTCTTTTTAAATATATTAATGTTTTTAATTTTAATAAACAATTATTATCTTAGTCTTTCAAGGCTAATCAGGGACGGACCGTTTTTCTGATAAAAAGCGAGCAGAAAAAGGTACCGTCCCCGATTAACCACTTCAGTTAAAAATAAACAGAAAAAGGTACCGTCCCTGATTAACCGCTTCAGTTAAAAAAACAGAAAAAGGTACCGTCCCCGATTAACCGCTTCAGTTAAAAAAACAGAATAAGCTGCCGTCCCTGATTAACCACTTCAGTTAAAAATAAACAGAAAAGGTGCTGTCACCGATTAACTATTTAATTTCTAATGAGCTTACTTTTGAGTTATTTGAAATTTTGTGTATTTGCATTTCATTGTCTGAGAATGAATACAAATAATCTCCTATATATATAACTCTTTTAATTTCATAACCATAATCATAACCATCTTGTAAATCCATATGACTTAATTTTGTTTTTAAACTAAAACTATCAGCATTTACATTATAAACATATGCACCTACAAAATCAGTTTTGTAATTATCACCTGTTCTCGTAATAGGGAAAGCCATCAAGCCTTTATTTAAATTAAATATTAAAGCTTTATGGTTGTATAATAATTCTGAGAATGTTCCACTTTTACCTATTACTTCTGATTTAATTTCTCTTGGTTTACTCACATTTGTAACATCAAACAATGAAATTTTTAAACCTGCTGCTTGCTGTCCACCCCATTGGTTTTCAATCATGTCATAACCAAAACCAAGTATGTGATTTTCATCAACAGGATGCAAATATGTGCTGTATCCTGGAATTTTTAAAGAACCAAGTATTTTTGGGTTCGAAGCATCCGATGTATCTATTACAAATAAAGGATCAACTTGTTTAAATGTAACCATGTACATTTTTTCTCCCATAAACCTTGTTGAATAAATTCTTTCCCCAGGTGCAATTCCTTCTAATTTTCCTGTTACTTTCAAATTTTCATCCATTACATATACATTGTTTTTAGATTCATTTTGACCTGTCATCCATAAATCCTCGGATGTTGTTGCAATTCTAAAATTATTTTCATGTTCATCCATTGAAAACTGATTTATAATTGTACCAGGCACTTCACCTTGACCAACAGGGCTTATAGCTGCATTATTTAAACTAAATTTATATAATACTGTACTTGAAGAATATACAGGATTAAAAACATCAGTTGACTTAATCATAGGTTCGTATGAATAATCTGAAACTGCAGCATACATGCTATCTTTAGAAACATATATGGAATTAGTTGAACCCAAATAAGTATCCACATCTATTTCTTTAGTTTTATCCCCCAAATTGATTCCTATAGTGAACATATATTTAGAATCAACATAATTTGGAAAATATTTTATTTTGTCATATCCTATTTCAGTAGTTTCATTTTTAATTACATCTGTGAAAGAAGGAAGTTTAATATCCATTTCCTTATTATTATAATAATCATATCCTAAATTTAAATATTTTGTAGTTACTAAATATAAATTATTATCAATAGTTCTTCCTGATGAATATGATCCATCAAATAAAAACTCTCTTTCAAGTATTGGTTTAGCTTTGTTTGTAATATCATAAATTAAAACATTCACTCTATCTTCGTAATATGTTGGTGGCATAATACTTATATTCATCATTTTATCTTCATATGCTCTATAAAAATTGTTCTGTCCAATAATTACTAACTTATTATCTGATACGAAAATTTCATTAATACCAGTATTTTCAGGTATTTGTACTACTCCAATTACTTTTGGAGTTGTTGGATTTGAATCAATAATTTTTACGCTGTTGTAAGAATTTATATAAATATATTGGCCATCATTTTTTATAATGTCTCCTTCTTCAACTCCATCAACTTGATTATTTGTGTTTGAGCTATCCTGTGCTACGTTTTCTGTTTTACCTCCCACTGAATCAGAAGGTGCTGTTGGCGATGCTTCCGGTTCAGCCATATCAACAGCTCGGTAAATTCCAATATAATTATAAAGTTTAGAGTTATACTCTAAAAGTGCAATCATATTTTCTTTTGAACCTACTGTAGGTATTATATTTTTATTTACAGGTTCAGAAGTCTTTTCTGTAATATATACACTGTATGTATTTTGATCCCATCTTACATCATGGCCTAATGTTTCACTTATGAACCTTAAAGGAGCAAATGTTCTTGAGTTAATCATTTTAGTAGCAACATCAATATCTTTGATTTCACCGTTTACTAAAACTTTATTATTGTTAAGGAGCATTGAAACATCATTATTTCCATCCTTAATTACTACCTGCATAATATTTTTGTTCCAGTCAACCTGAGCACCTAAATTCTCAAACACACCTCTTAACGGAACTAACGTTCTTCCATTTTCTATGATTGGGTTTACATCAAATTCAACTTTCTGGTTATTTACATAAACACTAACTGGTTTTTCGTCTGCAAATGCGTTAAAGCTTAAACAAAATATCAAAACAGTAATCAATATAATTGTTTTCGAAAAAATATGATTTTTCTTCATTTTCACCTCTCCTTTTCTTTAGTTAGACGAATACGTCATTAACTATGTTCCATAATTATACCATATTGCCAAAAAAAAGAATGTTGATTTTCAACATTCTTTCCCTTAAATTTATTAAATTAATTTAACAAGTTATTTATTTTGTGCTATCAAAAGTACTGCAGCATGTTTCTTCTGGACGCTCAGCATTTTTTCCATTTACTAATACATCAGTAGCTTCACATACTTCATTTTTATTGTACTGACAATTTTCAGCGCTACATATTATATGCGAATGATGATTTGGATCTGCAGTTGAACTTTGTATACCAGGTTTTTGCTCTATAAACGTATCACAGCTTGTTCCTCGACTTTGATGTGCATGTTCACCATAAACTTTAATGCCCGATGCAGTACATCCCATCCTTTTGTTATAATAACAATTTGTTACACTACAAGTTATATCTGTCATAAAATAATTCTCCTTTCATAAAGTAGTAAAATTATTTTAACCTAAAGATATATTTTTATTAATTTATCTATAATAAGAGAGCAGAAGATCCACCATTCGTCCGTAACTTTTAACTCCATCTTCCTGATTATTTGCTTTTAAATATGTATCATTAACTTTATTTGAAATTTCTGCTGTTTTTGTTTCAAACTGCTTCCAATAGTCATTAGAAATTTTTAAATCATTTAAAACACCATCAGAATATTTTGCATATAAATTTTCAAAAGCTTCATAATCTTCTTTATAAAGAGCATTCATGCTATAAGTTAAAGCCAACATTGTTCCACTGTAAGCAAAATCATCATAACCCGAATTAACACATGCTAAATAAGAAATAAAATTTGCTTCATCTTCTCTCATAAAACCTTTCTGGTGAATTAGTTCATGACACATGGTTGAAGGAATTTGATAATCAGGTATATCCACATTTACATTTGATTCAAATGTAAATGGAAAAAACACTCCAGTAATGCGTGTATAAGACATTTCCCTTGATAATTTAACAGGCTTTGGAAGTACATAATGTCCTTTTAGTATTTCATATTGTTGGGATATATTATTAAAAGACTTCTTCGCCCGTTTAGATGTTTCATAATAATTATCATCAAATAAAAGTGTTCCACCATTTTTATCTTTATTAATATTTTGCTTTAATTCATTTGCATTAATTATTAAATCATTACAAAGTTCTATGAGTTCATCTTTTGAAGATTCTTTAATTTCAAGCCCTGAATAAACAGTAAATTCATTTCTATAATAATTAATGCCACAAAAAAGTACAAATAAAAAATAAATTATAGAAGCTGCTGATAATATATTTATTATAAAAAACTTTATGTATCTTGAAGATTTATATTTAATTGTCTTAACAGTAATATTAATTAAATATATTATAAAAACCGCAACTAAAAATAATATTAAATTTTCCGCAATAGAAAATGGAACTAATGATGTAATTCTACCTATGCCAAAAGAAAATATGGGATATATTTTTACAGCATAAAATTCTGCAAAATAAATATTGTGTTTTGCTATCTGCGTCAAAATAAACGAAATTGGAATTAATAATAAAAATAAAATTCTTTTATATTTCATTTTGAGTCCTTTTATATATATTTTCTTAATATTATATTTACATTTTACTATTATATCATTATTTATTATTATTTCATTTATTTTTTTTTATTTACATATTTATTTTTACTAACATAAAAAATAAGAGCTTTCGCTCTTATTTAGATTATTGATAAATGCTTACATTATGTCATTCTGAACGCAGTGAAGAATCTATTAATCATTGAAATAATAAGATCCTTCGCTATCGCTCAGGATGACAAAAACAAAAATATTACTTTAGCATCAAGCTAAGGTGCATTACTAAATTTAAAATATTCTTAATTTTTCTAAGTTATTTAATAATTTAATAGCTAAATTGATTTTGATAATTATTTGAATTGTTGTTATAGTACTTATCTTGATTAGAATTTTGATACATAAACTGGCTGTTTCCTATTATAGGACTTTGATATCTTTGTGCATATTGGTTTACACGTTCTTGTTCCTCAGGAACAACTTGATACATATTGCTTATTTTAGAAGTCATCATTTGATTTGCTTGCTCTAATGGATAATAACCCATAGAAACCATATATTGATATACTTCATATGCGTGGGAACTTGCCATTAAAAAAGCTGTTTCTAAAAAACCTCTTATTCTAGGGTTTGAAGCTTCCATTGTAGCCCATGCATATTCACGACCAGCTCTTTTTAAAGTTAATAAATATGCTGTTGCCATTTCACGATCATTAAGCTCACTTATTTGTGTTCTTGGTTGTATCGGTTGGTATTGATTAACTCTTGATTGAAGATAATTTGATAATTGTCCTTCTAAACAAAATATAGGAAGTTCATTATTAGGGCCTTGCTGGCTTTTTAGAAACTCTACTTTCATATTGTAGTCGCGAACATGATATGGAAAGTGCTTTTCAAGTATTGATTTAAATTGTTGGGATTGAACATGATCTAACATATAAGCCATATTAGTAATAGTATTTACACAACTCATTGTTAATTCACTTAATTCATTTAACTCATGTGCAGCTAATTGCATTTTTTTCCTCCAAAAAATAAATTAAAAAAGCTCCTGCTTTTCTAAAATATTATCCGCTGTTCTAAAATTAATATACTTTATAAATTATAAAAAAATAAGATCCTCAATTTTGATTAATATCAAGATGAAGATCTTATTTTTAAAAATTATTAAATTACTTTACTTCAATCACTTCATATCCAGCATCTACAACTGCATTTGTTAAAATTTCATTTGATACTTCTTTAGCTAATTCAACTTCTGCTGATTTTTGCTCTAAATTTACTATTGCATTTTCAACACCATCAACTGCCTTTAATGCTTTTTCAACTGCTGCTTTACAATGTCCACAGCTCATTCCTTCTACAATCAATACCTTTTTCATTTTGTTTCCTCCATTATTTTTTTTATTTTTATTTATATTTATATCTAAATTTTGATTATTATTTGATTTAATTTCTGACTTATCATTTGGCTCTGTAATACTTATTTTTTCTTCAGTTATATTATTTGATTCATACACTATTTCTTTTGTCATTCTTATGGGTTTAAAGAATTTTAATCTCAATGCATTAGAAACTACCGATACGGAACTTAAACTCATTGCCGCACCTGCAAACATAGGGTTAAGTTTCCATCCGAGTATTCCATAAAACAAACCTGAAGCTAAAGGAATACCAATTGTGTTATAAATAAACGCCCAAAATAAGTTTTGCTTTATATTTCTAATAGTAGATTTGCTTAATTGAACTGCTGTTACAGCATCCAACAAATCACTTCTTATTAATACTATATCAGCAGATTCTATGGCAATATCAGTTCCTGCTCCTATGGCTATACCAACATCTGCTCTTGCCAAAGCTGGCGCATCGTTTATACCATCACCAATCATAGCAACTTTTCTACCCTGCTCTTGGATTTTTCTTATTTCTGCTTCTTTATCCTGCGGCATAACTTCTGCAATAGCTCTTGAAATATTTAGTTGTTTTCTAATTGCTTCGGCAGTTTTTTTGTTGTCCCCTGTAAGCATTACTACTTCTATTCCCATTGCTTCAAATTCTTTTATAGCTCTTTGACTTGTAGGTTTAACAACATCTGCTACTGCAATTATTCCCAAAACATTATGTTCATCTGCAAAATATAAAGGTGTTTTTCCTTCTTCAGCTAATTTTGAACTTTCATTTTGTAATTTATTATTAATATTTTTTTCATTTATTAATCTTAAATTTCCTATATAATATTTTTTGTTGTTAATTATAGATTCTAATCCTTGTCCAGGAATAGCTACAAAGCTATTTACTTCGTATAAACTTAAATTTCTTACTTTTGCTTCTTCTATAACTGCATCTGCTAATGGATGTTCAGAACTTTTTTCTGCTGATGCTGCTATTTTTAACATTTCATTTTCATCCAAATTTCCATTTACAATTATATTAGTTACTTTTGGCTTGCCTTCAGTTATTGTTCCTGTTTTATCCATTACAACTGTTTGGATCTTATGAGCAATTTCTAAAGCTTCCGCTGATTTAATAAGTATGCCATTTTCAGCTCCTTTTCCCGTACCAACCATTATAGCTGTCGGTGTTGCAAGGCCCAATGCACATGGACATGATATAACTAAAATTGCTATACCAATTGATAATGCAAATTCGAAAGTTGCACCGAGCAATAACCAAATTATTGTAGCTAATAAAGCTATGGATATTACAATAGGTACAAACACACTGCTTATTTTATCAGCCATCTTTGCAATAGGAGCTTTAGAAGAACTTGCTTCTTCTACAAGTCGAATAATCTGAGACAATGTTGTATCATCACCTACATTTTGCGCTTCAAATTTAAAATACCCTGATTTATTTAAACTTGCTCCTATTACTTTATCGCCAATACTTTTTTCAACAGGTATGCTTTCACCTGTAAGCATGGATTCATCAAGTGAAGATGCTCCAAAAATTATAGTACCGTCCACTGGAACTGATTGACCAGGTTTTACTATTATAATATCTCCCTTAACAACTTCCTCAACAGGAATTTCTATGTCTTGACCATCCCTTTCAACTATAGCTGTTTTTGGCGATAAATCCATCAACTTTTTAATTGCATCTGAAGTTTTACCTTTAGCTCTTGCTTCAAGAAATTTTCCTAAAGTAATTAAAGCTAAAATAACTGCTGCTGATTCAAAATATAAATCCATTGAATATGTCATAACCATGTCCATATCCATATGACCTAATCCATAACCTATTTTATATATGGCAAATATTCCATAACCAAAAGCAGCTGAAGTACCTATGGCTATTAAAGAATCCATATTAGGTGATCCATTAAATAAAGTTTTAAATCCTACTTTATAATATTTGCTGTTAATTATCATTACAGGAAGGCAAAGTAAGAATTCTGTAAATGCTAAAGTTATTGTATTTTCTTCCCCATGGAATATTTTAGGCAATGGCCATTTTAACATATGACCCATAGCTAAGTATAATAACGGTATTGCAAACATAAATGAAACTATAAGTCTTTTTTTCATTTCTTTTACTTCTAATTCTGTATCAGTAGGACCATTTTGTTCTGTTTTAAATTTAGCAACATTTTTTTCTGCAGAAGTCGCACCATATCCAGTATCAACAACAACTTTAATAATATCATTTTCACTTAGAACTGATTCATCGTATTTGATATTCATGCTGTTAGTCAGCAAATTTACATTTGCTTCTACTATGCCATCAGTTTTTTTTATATTTTTTTCTATACGAGCAGAACATGCAGAACAAGTCATGCCCGTTACATTAAATTTTTGAGATTTCATTATTGCCTCCTTATTTTGTATATTTATCTATAAGAGAAATTATTTCCTCTATTTTTTCTTTTTCATTTCCTTCTTCAAAAGCTTCCTTCACACACATTTCAAGATGAGCTTTTAATATTTCATGGTTTGCTTTTTTTAGTATTGATTGAACAGCCAATATTTGATTGGAAATATCAATACAATACCTGTTATTGTCAACCATTTTTGAAATTCCTTCAATTTGTCCTGCTGCAGTTTTCAATAAACGATTTACTTTTTCTTTATCTGCTTTCATTTTTCCTCCTAAACTTCATATTGCATCCACACCCATGGGGGGTGTCTATATAATATATCTAAAATCTTTTTTTGTCAATACATCTTATAAAAATTTATTAATCTACCCTTCACCCTTAATAAAGAAAAAGTAATATTAATTAATTTTCATTTCATTTTTAGTTTTGTTCATTCCGTTTATTTAATATTAATTAATAATACGAAATCGAAAGAAAGTTTATATTTATGAAGAGCTTTTTAATAAGGTAGGTTTACGCTTATATAAGACTTAAATTATCATGGGTTATAGTATCTAAGTACATTTAAATGCATATATTAAATATTAATCATTAATATCAACAATATATTTAAAAAGTCAATAAAATAAATCAATATATAAAAATTAAAAAAATAGTTTGTAAAATATAGAAGGTGATTTATTGAGCATCGAAATTCCCGGCTTTACTCATGTTGTAATTCCTGATAATATTACAGTTCATTTAGGACCTCCTAATGAAAAAGCAGAAAACATAACTATCAGTTTTATAGATTATATTAAAAATGTTGCATCAAGCGAATTATACCCTACATGGCCAGAAAGCTCACTGCGGGCTAATATCCATGCTATAGTATCCGTGGCTTTGAATCGTATTTTCACTGAGTGGTACAGGACACAGGGGTATACCTTTGATATTACAAGTTCTACAGCATATGACCAAGCTTTTGTATTTGAAAGAGGTATATTTGATAATATATCTGCTATTGTCAATGACATATTCGATGAATATATCGTTAGAGAAGGAAGAATTGAACCTTTGTTTGCACAGTTTTGTGACGGGCGTATATCACAATGCGACGGCATGTATCAGTGGGGATCTGTAGATTTGGCAGATAAAGGTTATACAACTATTGATATACTTAAATATTATTACGGTGATGATGTAACTATCATGTCAATTGCAGCTGTTGGAAGTAACATAGAGACATTCCCTGGCAACTTAAAATTTGGAGATATAGGTCCCCATGTTCAAATAGCTCAAATAATGTTAAACAGAATATCAGAAAACTTTCCTGCTATAACCGTACAAACAGTTGATTCATACTTTGGACCATTTATGGAATCCATAGTAATTAAATTTCAACAAATATTTAATTTGCCAGTTACAGGAATAATTGATAAAGGCACATGGTATGAATTAAGACAAATATATAATGCAGTAAATAAACTTGCAGAGCTTGCTTCAACTGGGGTATATATTAAAAACATACCGGAAGATGTATCAACACATACTAGTACTTATATACAAATTATTCAATATTTCTTAAATGTTATTTCTGCTTATTATCCAACCGTGTTTGCTGTGGATATTAATGGAGTTTTAAATCCTCAGACAAACCAAGCAATTATAGAATTTCAGAAAACCATGAAATTGCCTGAAACAGGATTAATCGACGAAAAAACTTGGGAAACTTTATATTCTACTGTTTTAGGAATATTAAATGTTCTTCCTCCTTCAGCAATATTTTTGCCTAAACTAGTATATCCAGAACCTGGAATCGGCAGAGAATTAGGAAGGGATGCTTTTGTATATATATTAAAACTTTACCTTTCATATATTTCCACCAAGATACCAGCAATCGCTCCTGTTGTTTTAAATGACTTATATGATACAAAAACAGAAGAAGAAGTCAAAGCATTTCAAAAATATTATGGTCTGCCTGTAACAGGTAGAGTAAATGAAGAAACATGGAATAAAATTATCCAAGTATACAGACAATTAAGATTTGGAGAAAATTCTTGAAAATTTTAAGTAATAAAATTAATTTTACTAAATGACAAAATAATTTTTATTTATTAATTATTATTTCATTTATATATAGAAATAAGTTGTTAAAAAACTTTTATGTATATATAATTATTATATCAAATAACATAATTATTTAAAATCACTACGAAAGAGGTTATCATGAAGAAAAATTATTTTGAAAAACTTGGTGTTGAATTACCTAATTTAGGCTTTGGCTGCATGAGATTCCCTATTAAAGACAATAAAATTAATTTTGAAGAGTCTAAAGAACTGATACACCATGCTATGCGTAATGGTTTAAATTATTTTGACACAGCTTATCCATATCATGAAGGTGAATCAGAAAACTTTTTAGGTAAAGTATTACCTGATTTCCCAAGAGAAAGCTACTTCTTATCTACAAAACTTCCTATTTGGAAAATTGAAAATGAAGGAGATGCAGAAAAATATTTTAATGAACAACTTATTAAATTAAATGTTGATTACTTTGATTTTTATCACCTTCATGCTATGAACGAAGAAAGAATAAAAATAATGGAAAAGTTTAATTTATATGATTTTGTTGCTAAGAAAAAAGCAGAAGGCAAAATAAAACATATAGGATTTTCATTTCATGATACTAATGAAGTACTACAAAGATTAATTTCAGCATATGATTGGGATTTTGTACAACTTCAAATAAATTATTGGGATTATGCAGAAAATGATGCGAAAAAAGCTTATGAAATAGTTGAAAAACATAATATCCCCTGCTTTGTAATGGAACCTGTACGTGGTGGATTTTTAGCTTCATTTGCACCACAGGCAGAAAAACATATGAAGGATTTTGCGCCTGATCAAAGTTTAGCATCATGGGCTCTTAGATGGGTTGCATCATTACCTAATGTTGCTGTTGTATTAAGTGGAATGTCCAACCAAATACAATTAAATGATAATTTAAACACATTTAATGATTTTAAACCTATAACAAAAGAAGAATTAACTATAATTGATGAAGTCATAGAAGATTTAAGAAAAATTAAACCAGTACCTTGCACAGGATGCCGCTATTGTATGGATTGTTCTTTTGGAGTTGACATACCAAATGTTTTTGAAATTTATAATGATTATAAAAAATCTGAAAACAAAGATATTGCAAAAAAATCATATTTCTTATTTACTGAAGAAAAATATAGAGCACATAATTGTCAAAAATGTTTAGACTGTTTACCAAAATGCCCACAAGGAATAAATATACCTGAAGAGCTACAAAAAATAGATATAGAATTTTCAAATTTTAAGTAATTACATATTTAATAGATAATGACGCAATATAGTTTAAGCTTAAATCTTCATTTTAGCTTAGATATTGCGTCATTTTTGCATTTTATATAAAACTAAAGCATATTATTATACGAAGCAAGCTATATATGAGGTGTAATATGAAAAAAGAAAGCATTATTATAGGCACATTGATTTTAACTGTGGCTACGACGATAACACGTCTTATTGGATTTATATTTAGAATTTATTTAGCGAATGTTTTAGGAGCAGAAGGGATGGGCCTTTTTCAACTCATAATTTCTTTTTATATTTTAATGATAACATTAGCCACTGCGAGTATTAGAGTTGCTGTTTCAAGGTTAATGGCTGAAGAAATTGCACTAAGGCATTATGAAAATGCAAAAAAAACACTTAATCAATCCATAATTTTATCTCTTTTCACAGGATTTTTTGCAGCTTTTATAATGTATTTTTTTGCTCATTACATAGGAAAAGAAATTTTAAACGATGAAAGAACCGTATTGTCACTTTTATATTTAGTGCCAACACTTCCTATTATAGCTGTATCCTCATGTTATAAAGGTTATTTTTTTGCTGTTAACAAAGTTGCTAAACCTTCTATAGTTCAAGTAGTAGAACAAGTTGTTAGGATTTTAGTTATATTTTCCATAATGGATTATTATTTACCTAAAGGTCTTGAATACGGTTGTGCCGCTGTTTCTATAGGAATGTGCTTTGAAGAGATAGCTTCTTTAATTTTGATTTGGTTTTTCTATACATTTTCCAAAAAACCATTTAAACGTAATAAAGAGATTAAAGCCGATAATATGACTTTTAAAATATTAAAAATTAGTTTACCATTATCAGGAACCTCATTATTAAATTCCGTATTAAGAACTGTTGAGAATATTTTAATACCTGCACAACTTATTTTATATGGAGCTTCTGTTGAAAGTGCAATGGGTTTATATGGAATAATTAAAGGTATGGTTCTTCCTTTATTATTTTTTCCTTCTTCATTTTTAACATCACTTGCTTCAATTTTAATTCCTTCAGTTGCAGGAGATAATGTTACTTGTAATGAAAGAAAAGTTACAAGAACACTATCAAAAGTTCTACATTTAACAGCTATTTCAGGAATTCTTGTTGTAAGTTTATTTATAAGTTTCCCACAAGAAATAGCTATGTCTATTTACCACGATCCTTTAGTTGGTACCATGCTTAAAATAATTGCATTTGTATGTCCGTTTATGTATTTGAATATGGTTATATCATCCATGTTAAATGCACTTGGAGAGCAAATGAGTTCATTTAAAGTTAATATTATAGAATCCATACTAAAAATATCAATTATTTATTTCTTTGTACCTATTTATGGATTTGATGCATATTTATTTTCATTATTTATTACAACAATATTAAATACAATATTATATTTATTTAGACTTTTACAAGTATCCTGTATAGTTTTTGACATATCAAATTGGATTTTTAAACCTTTGATTTCTGCTTTCATAGCTTCAGTAGCATCAAAATTTTTATTTACATTATTTGCTACAGGAAAAACTATTTATTTATTTCCACTAATTTCGGCTATAATAATACTATGTTTATTGTATTTAATGTTGTTAATTCTGTTTAAAAGTATTCATTTAATGAGCTTTAAAGAATTAAAACAAATGCTAAGAAATTAAAAATTTAATTGTAATTATTTAGAATCATATTGAATCTCCAACAAATATTGGAATCTTTTCAAAGGCATATTATTGAAAAATTCTATTAAAATATTCATAACATAAATTTTTACATCATGAATAAGGAGATCAACATGCAATACACAATAATAGACTCATTCTTTTTCTTTATCATATATGGTTTTGGTGGATGTTTGTTAGAAAGTTCATATGGAACATTTGTTGCGAAAAAACCGACTTTAAGAGGAGGATTTTTAACAAATTATTTTTGTCCCTTATATGGATTATGCGGCGTTTTAATAATTCAAATATTTACTGTAACAGAAATATCTATAAACAATAGATTTAATTCATTACTTTTAGCGACTATAGGAAGCATACTTGCTGTAACACTACTTGAATATATTGCAGGATTATCTTTAGATAAAGTTTTTCATCATAAAATGTGGGATTATAGCTATAGTCCATTTAATTTACAATCATATATATGCCTTGATTTTTCTTTATTATGGGGAATCGTAGCTTTGCTTCTTTCAAGTATTATACACCCAATAATAGAAATAGCAGTTATATCCTTGCCTGATAATTTTAAATATATATCAATTGTTTTCATATCATCACTTTTATTTATAAATGCATCTTATAATTTAAGAATGTTTTATCATATACCAAGTTTTAAATTATAAC
>JARBUP010000021.1 GCA_029239575.1 Bacillota bacterium | reverse complement strand
TTCTGATGCATATGAAAATTTTAAAAACAATGTAGTTAAAGCGGATTCTATAAAAATTTCATATAATAAATCAAATACATCTGATTATATTTATGATGAAGATAAAAAAATGTATTTAAGATTTAAAGACAATGAAACTCATTTAGATGAATTAAATAATCAACAACTTAAAACAAAAAATATAATTATAATAGAAACTTCAAAACAGGTACTCGATTCTGAAGGTCGATTATATTTAGGCACTGTTGGAAAAGGTCAGGGCATATATATTTCTGAGGGTGAAGCTATAAATATAACATGGGAAAAACCATCTAAAGATGAAAGAACAAAATTTTATTTAAACTCTAAAGAGTTAATATTAAACCCAGGAAATTCCTGGATACAGGTAGTGAGCAATATGAAAACTGTCATAATAAAGTAAGCTTGTATATTTTTTCATATATGTTATAATGTGATTACCACCCAGAAAGTCTTGAATTGACTTTCTGGTAAACAATCATAACAAGTCGTGAAGCGACATTTACATATTAAATAAAACTTTAATAAGAAGGTATGAATATGGAAGATAAATTATTAATAAAAATAGCTTTAGAAGCAAGAGAAAAATCTTACAGCCCTTATTCAAATTTTAAAGTTGGTGCAGCTGTATATACTAAAAGTGGTAAAATATTTACTGGCTGCAATATAGAATCAGCTTCTTATTCCCCAACAATTTGTGCTGAAAGAGTTGCTGTTTCAAAATGCGTTTCAGAAGGTTACAAGGATATTGAAAAAATAGCTGTTGTAGGAAGTGAAAAAAGCATTTCATTTCCATGCGGTGTTTGCAGACAATTTATGCTTGAATTTGGTAGGGATATAACCGTTATATGTGCTCAAAATATTGATAATTATAAAATTTATAAATTATCGGAACTAATGCCAAATGGTTTTGGTCCGGAAAGCTTAATAAAATAATAATAAAAAAATGAAAGATAGTATAGGAAGGAATAATAAATGTATAAATCTGGATTCGTAACTATAGTAGGTAGACCAAATGTTGGAAAATCTACTTTGATGAACAACATGATTGGAGAAAAAATTTCAATTATGTCTGATAAGCCACAAACGACAAGAAATAAAATAAGAACAGTTTTAACTGATGATGAAGCTCAAATTGTATTTTTAGATACGCCTGGAATTCATAAAGCAAAAAATCAGCTTGGGGAATTTATGAACGTAGAAGTAGATACTGCATTAGAAGGTATGGATGTAGTTATTATGATTACTGATGAGTTTAATAAAATAGGACCTGGGGACGAATTTATAATTGAAAAAATAAAATCTACTAACGCTAAAAAAATATTGATATTAAATAAAATTGATAAATTTGAAAAAGAAGATACTTACAGAATGGCACAGGAATTTCAAAAATATAATGTTTTTGATGATATTATGCCTATTTCAGCTTTAAACAACCAAGGCGTTGATAGCTTAATAAAATTAATTAAAAAGCATTTAAATGAAGGACCTAAATATTTTGAAGATGATTATATAACTGACAGACCTGAAAAATTTGTTGTTGCAGAAATAATTAGAGAAAAGACTCTTATGTATTTACAAGATGAAGTTCCTCATGGAATTGCAGTTGAAGTAGATGAAATGAAATATAGAAAAGGTAAAGAAGGCAAAGAATTAATGGATATTAGAGCAAATATTCTTTGTGAAAAAAAATCGCATAAAAGTATTGTAATAGGTAAAGCTGGCAGAAAATTAAAAGGAATAGGAAAAGCTGCTCGTGAAGATATAGAAAGTCTTCTTGGTTGCCAAGTAAACTTACAGCTTTGGGTTAAAATTTCTCAAGATTGGAGAGACAATAACTACCTTTTACAAACATTAGGTTATAACAAGCATGATAAATAGTGAAGAGGTTCTCGTTTTAAAAGAAGTGCGTTATAAAGAAAATGATAAAATACTTCACGCTCTTTCTAAAAATAAAGGATTAATTCAATTGATTTCAAGAGGGTGTAAAAAAAACAATTCCCCTCTTATAAATGTTTCTCAAACTTTTGTTCATGCAAAATGCGAATTATACAAATCTAAGGATATGTATGTAATTACTTCTGCAGATTTAATAGATAATTTTTATTATTTGAGAAATAATATGGATGCATTTTTATATGGTAGCTATATTTTAGAATTAATACATTATATAGCATTAGAAAATATGGTTGATAATAAAATATTTGATATGACTGTTGAAATTTTAAAAAATTTGAGTTCTTCTAACGAAAATTTTGACAAGTTAACAGCGGCATATGAATTAAAACTTGTAGCTATGTTAGGATTTAAACCGGACTTTTATCATTGTTTACATTGTTCAAATGATATAAAAACTGATGTTATACTTTCAATTGAAGAAGGTGGATTTTATTGCCCAAATTGCGTAAATAATGGTAATGGAATAAATGTACTTTATAATGAAATACTAACATTAAGAAAAATATTAAAAATAAAGTTTAAAGATATAAACACTGTAGAAAATATTAATAGTAAAGTAATGAATTTAATTAGAAAATTTTTATTCTATCATATAGGTAAAAATAATTTTATTACTTTAAAGCTATTAAATAATGAGTAAAGGAAAGGATAATACTATGGAAAATGATAAACTACAAAAAATTGATGGTATTTTAAAAAGAACAAATGCAACTTATGCAGAAGCTAAACAGGCTTTAGATGATGCAAATGATGATGTATTAGAAGCAGTTATTTTAATTGAAAACAGAAAATCTTCTCAAAGTTTTCAATCTGCCTCTAAACAAAAAGGTGATCAAATTATAGATCAAATTAAAAATGTTATTAGTAAAGGTAATGCTACTAAAATATCTATTAAAAAAAATAATGAAACAATTATCAATATTCCTATTACAGCCGGTTTAATTGGTGCATTAATTTCTCCATTTCTTGCAGCAGCAGGAGTAACAACTGCGTTATTAACACAATGTAGCGTTG
Source organism: Bacillota bacterium (assembly GCA_029239575.1). Taxonomy (GTDB): domain Bacteria; phylum Bacillota; class Clostridia; order Tissierellales; family Sedimentibacteraceae; genus Sedimentibacter. The sequence continues at coordinate 15,121 of JARBUP010000021.1, read as the reverse complement.
AAATAACACAGGATGATGGAAATATTATTGACTTAAATCAAAAAGTTGAAAATGGAATGAATACAGTTAAAAATGCTATGGAAGATGGAATGGATACTGTAAAAAATACAATGGAAGATGTAGTAGATACAGTTTCTGAAAAAGCTGAAAATTTTAAAAATTCATTTTATGATATTCCACAGTCAAATGATCAAAACACAAACAACACAAATAATAATGACAAAAATAATCAATTTTAAAGTATTTCACCGAAAATACTTGACATGTAAAATATAATTTGATAAATTATACTTAATGTTAAGCAGCTATGAAAAAGAAAAGTAAATCATAAATTATTTAAAGAGAGTCAGGGTTGGTGTGAACTGATAATAAAATATGAACGAAAGGAACTTTGGAGCTGATTTTTAAAGAGGATAAGTATTATATAATACTTATCAAATAGGGTGGAACCGCGGAAATAATCTTTCGTCCCTATATGGGATGAAGGATTTTTTTTATTATAAAAAAGGAGGATATTATGGCTAAAAATGAAAAAAATAATTTAGAAAAACTTGTTTCATTATCAAAATCAAGGGGTATTATATTTCCAGGCTCTGAAATATATGGTGGATTAGCGAATACTTGGGATTACGGTCCTCTTGGAGTGGAAATTAAAAATAATGTTAAAAAAGCATGGTGGAAAAAATTCATTCAAGAAAGTCCATATAATGTAGGTTTAGATTCTGCAATACTAATGAATCCTACTACTTGGGTGGCATCAGGTCACGTTGGGGGTTTCTCAGATCCTTTAATGGACTGTAAAGAATGTAATTCAAGACATAGAGCCGATAAATTAATAGAAGATTATATGCATGAGACTAACAAAGAAGAAGTAGTTGACGGTTGGTCAAACGATAAAATGGAAACATACATATTAGAACATAAACTTTCTTGTCCTGATTGTGGGAAATCAAATTTTACTGCAATTAGAAAATTTAATTTAATGTTTAAAACATTCCAAGGGGTTACGGAAGATTCTCAATCCGAAATATATTTAAGACCTGAAACAGCTCAAGGAATATTTGTAAACTTTAAAAATGTTACTCGTTCAACAAGAAAAAAAGTTCCATTCGGAATAGGACAAATTGGTAAATCTTTTAGAAATGAAATTACTCCTGGTAATTTTACTTTTAGAACAAGAGAATTTGAACAAATGGAATTAGAATTTTTCTGCAAGCCAGGTGAAGATTTACAATGGTTCTATTATTGGAAAGATTTCTCTATGAACTGGTTATTAAATCTTGGAATGTCAAAAGATAAAGTTCGTTTTAGAGATCATGAACAAGCAGAATTATCGCATTATTCTAATGCAACAAGTGATATAGAATATTTATTCCCATTTGGATGGGGAGAGCTTTGGGGTATTGCTGACAGAACAGATTTTGACCTTAAAGCACATATGACTACTTCTGGATCTGATTTAACATATCAAGACCCTGTTACTAATGAAAAATATGTTCCATATTGTATTGAACCATCATTAGGTGCTGACCGTGTAACATTAGCATTTTTAGTTGATGCATATACTGAAGAAATCTTAGAAGACGGAACGGATAGAGTTGTATTAAAACTACACCCTGCTTTAGCACCATTTAAAGCTGCAGTTCTTCCTCTTACTAAAAAATTAAACGATCAAGCCGAAGAACTTTATCATGAACTTCAAAAGCATTTCAATGTTGATTATGATGATGCAGGAAGCATTGGTAAAAGATATAGAAGACATGATGAAGTTGGAACTCCTTATTGCATAACATTTGATTTTGATTCATTAGATGATAAATCTGTTACTATTAGAGATCGTGACACTATGGTTCAAGTAAGAGTAAAAATAGATGAATTAGTTAATTTTATAAATAATAAAATAACATTTTAATACAATACTATTTACAATATAAGCGGGAATTTATCCCGCTTAGAATAAAGAAAAGAGGGATAACATTAAATTTTCAGACAGGCAAAATATGATTATTGAAATAATAGAAAAGAATCAGCCTATAACAGGTGAAGCAATTGCTGAGAAACTTGGACTTACAAGGGCAACTTTGAGACCTGACTTAACAGTTCTTTCCATGTGCAACATGATTGACGCTAAACCTAAAGTAGGTTATTTCATATCAACTAAAAACAGTAATAAAGATGTTTTTGAAAAGTTATCTACCATAAAAGTAAATGATATAAAATCTCTTCCTATAGCAGTTACTGAATCAACATCAGTTTATGATTCAATAGTGACCATTTTTTTGGAAAATGTGGGCACTCTTTTTGTTGTAGAAAATGATATTCTTAAAGGAATTGTTTCAAGAAAAGATTTATTAAAAGCATCAATGAATGGCGGAGATTTAAGTACAATGCCGGTTGCTGTTATAATGACAAGACAACCAAAAATAATTAGTTGTACAGAAGATGAATCAATCGTTGATGCAGCAGAAAAAATAATAGAAAACGAAATAGATTGTATTCCAATAGTTGAAATTTTATCTAACGGTCAAATGAAAGCTGTAGGAAGAATTTCTAAAACAAACATTACAAAAGCTTTGTTAGAAATATCTAAATAAAGGAGTGACCATGGATAAAATAAACATATATGCAGTTTCCGATTCCATGGGAGAAACTGCAGAACAGCTTTCTAAATCAGTAATAAAACAATTTGATATAACAAACTTCGAAATTAAAATAGTTCCATATATAAATGATATAAATGATGTGGACAATTTAATAGCAAAAGCAGCAAATGAAAATTCAATTATAATTTTTACTATAGTTGTTGAAGATTTAAAAAATTATTTAATTGATAAAGCTTTAGAAAACAATATAGCAGCAGTGGATGTAATGACCCCTGCAATGCTTACTTTAATTGATAAACTTGGTATCACTCCAAAAAGGGAACCAGGTTTAAACAGAAAACTTGATGAAAAATATTTTAAAAAAATTGAAGCAGTTGAGTTTGCTGTTAAATATGACGACGGCAAAGACACAAAAGGAATTTTATTATCAGATGTAGTATTAATAGGAGTTTCAAGAACATCTAAAACACCTTTGTCCATGTATTTAGCTCATAAAAATGTTAAAGTAGCAAACATACCTTTAGTTCCAGAAGTAAGCCCTCCTGAAGAACTTAAATTAATATCTCCAAAAAAAATAATAGGTTTAACTTTGGATTCTGATTATTTAAATAAAATAAGAAAAGAACGATTAAAAGCCATGGGTTTAAAAGATACAGCTAATTACGCAAGCTTAGAAAGAATTTTTAAAGAACTTGAATATGCAGAAAAAATTTATAAAAGCTTAAACTGTAAAGTTATAGACACAACAAACAGAGCTGTTGAAGAAACAGCGTCTATAATTCTTGAATATATAGATATTGATAATTAGTATTGTATTCTAAATTCTAAAAGAAGGTGGCTTTCATGAACATAAGAGAGACTTATGAGCAGTTTGAAGTAGAACACTTATCTAAATATGCTTCTAAAAGCAAATTTTCAACAGGAAGAAAATTTGAAGAAAAAAAATGTGATATTAGAACAGAATATCAAAGAGATAGGGATAGAATAATTCATTCAAAATCCTTTAGAAGACTTAAACATAAAACCCAAGTATTTCTATCTCCTGAAGGAGATCATTACAGGACACGTTTAACTCATACATTAGAAGTTTCACAAATAGCTCGTACAATTGCAAGAAGCTTAAATTTAAATGAAGATTTAGCCGAAGCAATATCTCTTGGTCATGATTTAGGCCACACACCTTTTGGCCATACGGGTGAAAGAATATTAAGTGATTTGTTGGACAATGGATTTAAACACAATGAACAAAGTTTAAGAGTTGTAGATTTTCTTGAAATAAGAAAAGACAAACAAGGTTTAAATTTAACTAATGAAGTTCGTGATGGAATATTAAATCATCCAAGCAATTTAAAAGCCAACACTTTAGAAGGTCAAATAGTTAGCTTATGTGATAGAATAGCTTATTTAAATCATGATTTAGATGATGCAGAAAGAGCTAACATTATTAATTCAAATCAAATTCCTTTAAAATTCATTAAATCCATAGGTGATTCCCATGGCAAAAGAATTAATACTATGATTGTCAATGTAATAGAAAACAGCAAGAATGGTGAAATAAAAATGAGTTCAGATATGGCTCTTCTTACAAAAGAACTTAGAGAGTTTTTATTTGAAAATGTATATTATAATAAAATAGCAAAATCAGAAGATGATAAAATAGCATTTATCTTACAAAAAATATTTGAGTATTATAAAAAAAATTTCGACTTACTTCCTGAATTTTATTTAAAAATATATAATGAAAATAATTTTTCAAAATTAGAAATTATTAAAGATTATATAGCAGGAATGACAGACACCTATGCAATGAGAGTGTTTGAAGAATTATATATTCCAAAACCTTGGCGATTATAATAAATAAAAAAATGTTGACAAAATTTTAATGCTATGTTAAGATTTATGTTCAATGTAGAAATAATGGTGATTTTATGCCCTATAAATTAAGTTCGGATGTTGTAGATCGAATTTTAGATTCTAATAATATAGTAGATTTAATAGAAGGTTTTTTGCCTTTAAAAAAAGCAGGGGCTAATTACAATACAAATTGTCCTTTTCACAAAGAAAAGACCCCTTCTTTTGTTGTATCACCACAAAAGCAAATATATCATTGTTTTGGGTGTGGCGAAAGCGGCAATTCTCTTAACTTTCTTATGAAGTATAAAAATTATACTTTTGTAGAAGCTGCAGAATATCTTGCAAGGAGAGCTAACATAATGTTAGAAGAAACAAATGACAATGAATTTTCAAATGATAATAAATTATTGTTAAACAAGCTATATAATATTAATAGAGAAACCGCAACATTTTTTTATAGTAATTTAACAAAGAATAGAGATGCATTAAAATATTTATATGAAAGAAATTTAGGTTCTAATGTAATAAAAAGCTTTGGAATTGGTTATGCTAATTCTGATTGGGATAATTTGCTAAAACATTTAATATCAAAAGGCTATACAGAAGAAGAAATTCTAAAAACTGGATTGATTATTAAAACTGAAAAAACAAATAAATATTATGATCGTTTTAGAAACAGAATAATGTTTCCTATTTTTGATTTGAAGAAAAAAATAATAGGTTTCGGTGGCAGAGTGTTGGATAACACTTTACCTAAATATATAAATTCACCTGAAAGTATTATTTTTAGTAAAGGAAATAATTTATTTGGAATACATATTGCTAAAGAAGTAGTAAAAGAAAAAGGCTTTTTTCTTGTAGAAGGTTATATGGATGTTATTAAAATGCATTCATTTGGTCTAACAACTGCTGTAGCATCTTTAGGAACTTCATTAACCGAAAACCAAATAAAACTCATGAAAAGATATTCTACTAATTTTTATGTTGTTTATGATTCTGATGATGCAGGTCAAAAGGCAGCTTTAAAAGCAATGAATATGTTAAAAAGAAATAATATTGACGGAAAAGTAGTCATTATGCCAGATGCTAAGGACCCGGATGAATATTTAAATAAATTCGGCAAGCAAAAATTCGACAAATTAATAGAAAATTCTTTAGATTATTATAATTTTTTAGAGTTTCATTTTAAAGAATCTTATGAAACTTCTAAAAAAGTTGAATATATAAATATATTTTTTGACAATATAGTAAATGTGAATTCAGAAATTGAAAAAGAATTAATTTTTGAAAAACTGTCCATAAAAATGGGGGTAACAAAAGAGTCCATAATTAAAGAATACAATAAAAAATTCAATAAGAAAAAAACTTTTGTAAAAAATGTACCAGCACAAGCAATTGAAAAAAAATTGCATATTAATAAAATTACTACATCTCATGAAATGGAGCTAATTAAATTAATATATTTCGATGATGATTTTGCACTTTATTTAAAAGAAATAGTCAATGAAGATACTTTTAAAGATCTTCAATACTATAATGTCTTTGAACAAATTTATGAGTGTAAAATAAAAAACGGAAATGTAAATGAAGACAGCTTAAAAGAAATCTTAAAAGACATGGCAGATGTTAGAAGTTTTGTGCAGGATGAAGATGTTGATTACGATAATTTAGAGGCTTTATTTAAAGATTGTATGAAGAGACTTAAAATAAAATATTATGAAAACAAAAAAGAAGTTTTAACAAACAGCATAAAACAATCTGATAATATAAATGAAAATAAAGAAATAATGAATGAAATTTTTAGCCTCGCTAAAAAAATTAAATCAACTAAAGAGGAGGTTAGCTAACCGATGGATGAAAAAAAAGATATGGCTGCAAAAAAAGAATTAGATTCTGCAAAAAATGCTGAAGTCATGGCTAAAATAGACTCAATAAAAAATAAGCTTATAGAAAAAGGAAAGAAAAACGGATTTATAACATATAAAGAAGTTATTAGATCATTTGAAAAATTAGACATTAGTCCTGAATATATAGATGATTTTTATAAAACTATTGAGGATAATGATCTTGAAATTCTTGGTTTTCAAGATGATATGGTCCTTGAAAAAGTAGATGAAGAGTCTGAAACAGAAGAAAAAGAAGAAATTGAATATTTTGTTAGTTCAAACGATGATGACATTTTAAAAGGAATCAATATTGATGATCCTGTTAGAATGTATTTAAAGGAAATTGGTAAAGTTCCATTGCTTTCGGCAACAGAAGAAATCGAACTTGCTAAACGCATGCAGGACGGCGATGATGAAGCTAAAAAAAGATTAGCTGAAGCTAATTTAAGATTAGTTGTAAGTATAGCTAAAAGATATGTAGGAAGAGGAATGCTGTTTTTAGATTTAATTCAAGAAGGAAATCTTGGATTAATAAAAGCAGTTGAGAAATTTGACTACACAAAAGGGTTTAAATTTAGCACATATGCAACGTGGTGGATTAGACAGGCTATAACAAGAGCTATAGCTGACCAAGCAAGAACTATTAGAATTCCAGTTCATATGGTTGAAACAATCAATAAATTAATAAGAATAAAACGTCAGCTATTACAGGAATTAGGTAGGGATGCAACACCTGAAGAAATAGCTCTTGAAATGGAAATGGAACCTGATAAAGTAAGAGAAATTTTAAAAATTGCACAGGAACCTGTGTCTCTTGAAACACCAATAGGCGAAGAAGAAGACAGCCATCTTGGAGATTTCATACCTGATGATGATGTTCAAGCACCAAGCGATGTTGCAACATTCACACTTTTAAGAGAACAACTTTCAGCAGTTCTTCATACTTTAACGGACAGAGAGCAAAAGGTTTTAAGACTTCGTTTTGGTTTAGATGATGGAAGAGCAAGAACATTAGAAGAAGTTGGAAAAGAATTTGATGTAACAAGAGAAAGAATAAGACAAATAGAAGCTAAAGCTCTTAGAAAGTTAAGACATCCAAGCAGAAGCAAAAAATTAAAAGATTATTTAGAATAATAATAAGGGCGCAGCATATGCGTCCTATTTTGATTTTATAAAAATAAAGGATAATAATATGAATAGATTAGAATGTATAAAAAGCATGGTTTCTAAGTGTAAAATAGCTGCAGATATAGGAACTGACCATGGATATGTTGCTGAAATGCTTTTAACAGAAAATATCTGTGAAAAAATTATAGCAACTGATTTAAATAAAGGACCTTTAAACAGCGCCATAGAGCATTTAAAAAATAAGAGTTTATTTAATAAATGTGATTTTAGATTAGGGAGCGGTTTAGAAGTATTAAAGGATAATGAAGTTGATGCAATTATTATTGCAGGCATGGGCGGAGATTTAATATCTGATATTTTAGAAATGAGAAAAAAAATAGCTTTAAACGCATCACAATTAATATTGCAACCCATGACTCATGTAGATAAACTTAGAAAATATTTACTTCAAAATGGATTTTCAATTATAGATGAAAATATAGTAAAAGAATTTCATCATTATTATTTTATAATAAAAGCTGTACCAAATAATTTAAATAATTTAAATAATTTGAATAATTTGAATGAAAATAATTTACAAGAAGAAAATGAAATATATTATGAAATAAGTAAGCATTTACTAAGAAAAAATGATAATATATTTATAGATTATATAAATAAACAAATACATATTAATAATAAAATAATAAAAAGCCTAAAAAATACAAATAATTTAGAATACAAGGAAAAAATAACTGCATTAACAAATAAAAACAAACAATTAGAGGAGCTGATAAAATTTGAAATTAAGCGAAATAATTAATATTCTTTTTGATGAGCTTAAATTAAAACAGCAAGAAAAGTGGGATAACAGCGGACTGCAAATAGGAAGTATGAATAGTGATATAAAAAAAATTATGGTAATATTAGATTTCGATGAAAATTCCTTACAATTTGCAATTAATAATAATATAGATTTAATAATAACTCATCATCCTTTTATTTTTAGTTCAATAAAATCAATTGATTTAGATTCATATGACGGAAATATTATTAAAGAATTAATAAAACATGACATATGTATTTACAGTATGCATACAAATTTTGACTTAGCAGAAAAGGGCGTTAATAAAGTTCTTGCTGAAAAGTTAAATATAATGCAGTATGATTTATTACATACTGTATATGATAATGTAGGATATGGTGGTATATCTGAAATAGAGCCTATAAACATTATAGATTATACAAAATCAGTTAAAGCAAATTTACATTGTCCAAGTATTAAATTATATTGTAATGATGAATCAAAAACAATAAAAACAGTAGCATTTTGTGGCGGAAGCGGTAGTGAGTTTATTTTTGATGCTATTAATAAAAAAGCTGATGTTTTTATAACTGGCGATATTAAATATCATCAAGCTCAAGAAGCTTTAAAAAATAATTTATGTATTGTAGATGCTGGACATTATTACACAGAATATCATTCACTAACCAATATACAAATCGCCCTTAGAAAATATGATTTAGACATAATTTTATTAGGTATAAACACTGTTAATGAAATTTTATTATAATATGATTTCTACCCATTACTACCCAAAAGGTCATTCCGTGACTTTTGTGTGAAAAGTTATAAGTTATTACTTTCACCAGCATTCTGAGAATGATGGGTAATCATAATATTAAATTTACATAAGGAGAAATAAATGAAAAAAAATTATGAATATATAAGAGTTGCTGCCTGTGTGCCTGAAATTAAAATTGCAAATCCTATGTACAATGTAAATGAAATTATTTCTTTGTCCATTAAAGCAGCTGAAGACAATAATGCTAAAGTAATATTATTCCCTGAATTATCTATTACGGGATATACATGTGCTGATTTATTCAATCAAAAAACATTAATTAATGGTGCTGAACAAGCATTAAGCTATTTGCTTGATAAAACAAAATCATTAAATGCAATAATAGCTGTAGGTATGCCAATTAAAGCCGACAATCAACTTTTTAACTGTGCAGTTTTAATACATCATGGCAAAATTCTTGGAGCAGTTCCTAAAACATTTATACCAAATTATAATGAATTTTATGAAAAACGATGGTTTGCATCATCCGTTTCAAGAATAAGCAGCATTATAAACTTATGCAATCAGGAAGTTAAATTTAATGAAAATTTACTATTTAAGGATACTGAATCATCTCTAATAATAGGCATAGATGTTTGTGAAGATTTATGGGTAAATATTCCTCCAAGTTCTTATCATACTATTTTTGGAGCTAACTTGATTTTAAATTTATCTGCAAGCAATGAAACCATAGGAAAATTAGAATATAGAAGAGATATTGTAAAAGCACAATCTGGAAAATGCATCACTGCATATGCATATGCTTCTGCAGGTCAATCAGAAAGCACAACAGATGTAGTTTTCTCAGGACACGCAATGATAGCTGAAAATGGTGTTTTATTAGAAGAAGACAGATTTATAGACAACAGCATTATTTATGCGGATATTGATTTAGAAAAAATTTATAATGACAGAATTAAATTTAATACATACATGGGTAAGTACGATAAAAGAGATTATCAGTATGTTGATTTTAACCTTGGATATAATGAAAATTTAGATCTTGAAAGGTATGTGGATAAAAGCCCGTTTGTTCCTTCTAATGATAAAGAAAGAAGCAAAAGATGTGAAGAAATTTTAAACATGCAGTCAACTGGATTATATCAAAGACTTAAAAAAATTGGATGTAAAAAAGCTGTGGTTGGAATTTCTGGAGGTCTTGATAGTACATTAGCTTTATTAGTTACTGTAGAAGCATTTAAAAAATTAAATGAACCTCTTAGTGGAATTATAGCAGTTACAATGCCGGGGTTTGGCACAACTGATAGAACATATAATAACGCAATAATTTTAATGAAAGAATTAGGTGTGACTTTTAAAGAAATTTCTATAAAAGACTCATGCATTCAACATTTCAAAGATATCGGTCATGACATAAACTTACATGATATAACTTATGAAAATGTTCAGGCAAGAGAAAGAACTCAAATTCTTATGGATATTTCCAATAAAGAAAATGGTATTGTCGTAGGTACAGGAGATTTATCAGAATTAGCGCTTGGATGGTGTACATATAATGGAGATCATATGTCCATGTATGGAGTTAATTCAAGTGTACCTAAAACTTTGGTAAAATATATTGTTCAGTGGTATGCAGAAGAAATGACCGAAGGAAAAATTAAAGAAGCACTTCTTGATGTAGTATGCACTCCTGTAAGTCCTGAACTTCTTCCTCCTGATAAAGAAGGAAATATTGCTCAGTTTACAGAGCAAGCAGTTGGATCTTATGATTTAAATGATTTCTTTTTATACAACATGATAAGAAATGGATATGAGCCTTCTAAAATATATTATCTATCAAAAATTGCTTTTGAAGGAATTTTTAATGATGATGTAATACTTGAAACATTAAATAAATTTTATAAAAGGTTTTTCACTCAGCAATTTAAACGCTCTTGTTTGCCTGATGGAGTAAAGATTGGTTCTGTATCACTTTCTCCAAGAGGGGACTGGAGAATGCCAAGTGATGCATCCTATGAGCTATGGATCAATGAATTAAAAGAAATACAAAATATATAAATTATTAATAATTTTTACAAAAATAAAATTTGTTAATAATTACATTTGACTTAAAGTTAAATTTGGTGTATTATATGTTAGAGTAAATTGTACAGTCGCATGCTTCGGCATGAGGAAAGTCCGAGCTCCATAGAGCAGGGTGCCGGGTAATACCCGGTGAGGGTGACCTTAAGGAAAGTGCAACAGAAAGAAACCGCCACGTATGTGGTAAGGATGGAAAGGTGAGGTAAGAGCTCACCAGCAATTAGGCGACTAATTGGCTATGTAAACCCCACCTGGAGCAAGACCAAGAACGGACCATGGAGTGGCTGCTCGTCACAGTCCTAATGGTAGGTCGCTAGAGTTTGTTGGTAACAACAAGCGTAGATAGATGACTGTTTAATACAGAACTCGGCTTATGTATTTACTCACCAATTGAAAAATTAATGCAAATTCAAAGGCGAAGTCAAGTTTGCCCACGATTTGCCCACATAAAAATAACTGTTAATTATAACAGTTATTTTTTATTTTAATTATTCTGCTTTGTGTAATAAATTTGATATTTTATTTGTATTAGTAGTCTCCTTTGATTTTTTTGTTTTACTCTTGAAAGCTATTTCTTAAAATCTTTTTATAGATCTTTCTTTAAAGACTCTTTAAATGTTATTAACTTTTGTTCATCAAATTCAAGATTTGCTTTCTTAGTAATCCGATTATCGATGCATGTAGTATCTTCTACGCACCTCTTCTGTATAACCATAATCAATTATAACTGGCCTTCCATTGAGCAAGCCCCAATTTACTGGCCTTCTTAAATCGATTAGTAATAAACCATATCTATAGGAAATATTCTGTAATTCCTTTACTCGATAAAGTTGTTTATTACTTCTAACATTAAAATATTTCCAAACATAATATATATCATTAATTTTAATTGCCTTTTCCATTATCAAATATTCGAAATTTTCTGATACATCTAAAACTTTTGCAAACAAATTTGTATTGTCTAATAAAGAGATTTTATATTCCGTTTTATTTTGCGCAATACCCTTTTTATTTTTAGCTACCTTAACAACATATCCATTCTCTAAGTCATATACAATTCTTCCAGATCCCATTCCTATAAATTTATAATATCGTCTTTCTATATTTAATGAAATCTGATAAAAGTCTATTTTATTTTTATTAAATTCCATATTTAGCTTTCACCTCGTATTTTGATTGACAAGTTGTTTTATATTGCATACTATTCATCTATAAAATTTATGTGTATATATTTATGATATAAATGAAACTATATTTAGAGAAATTCTTTGATCAATCAAACTTCAGATATCGGAATCAATAGGAGAGCAATAGAAGAATTTTTTTTTATAATTATTAGTTTCTTGATTACTCATAATGAATAAAACCATTTCAAGGGAAAAGCAAATGGAGTTAACTTTTTGACCTAAACAATTTAAGTAGAAATAGTAATATTTTATGAATTAAAAATTATAAATTATATTAATTTTGGTTGTAGAGTTATTGAAATTTACTATTGATTACATAGACATAGATGAAAATTAGCAAAAAAGTATAAACATTAAATAATATAAGGTCCTACCTCATTTCATAAGTGATCTGTAACAGATTATATCTGCATTCATATAATAAGTTATATAAATTAATTTGGAGGTTTAATATGGGATGTTTTGATAGAAATAGCATAGGCGGCACAGGCGGAATATTAGGCGATGGATCAAGCTTATTATTTTTCTTTTTATTACTAGTGATTCTTTTCTCTAACTGCAATCATGGCATTGAGATCACTAGCTAAATTTAAAGTTCTACGATTACTCCGACTTTAGATTTGCCTATTAGAATGTAGGGTATAATACAAAATGTAGAGTATCATACAATAAGAAGCAAGCCATTATTTAAGACTGTTAAAAATGTTCAGTAAATTTAAAATAGTGGAAATTTATAGATCTCGTTTTTAGTCATCAAAAAATACAGCACTCGCGAAAGCGAGTGTTTTTTTATTCCACGCATTTGTAACTTATATAATAAATGTACATATTTTATTATATATAATATTGCTATTATCTATTATATTTTTATTTATATAATAACAATATGTAAGGCAGGTGAAAGTATGGATGTAAAATATACTGTTACTTTAAATAAAACTCACCAATTATGCGGCGATGTAAATGATTTTGGTGTTAAAATAATAAATAAGAGAAATACAATAATAGAGGAACCAAATTGTATTAATGGAACTTTTTTCTGGCATGATTATTATGGTGTAACTTACCCAACAAGCATTCTATTTGTAGAAGGTGTAATATATAAAGCAGATTCAAATCATAAACCTTATCCACAATCAGTTTTTATTATAAATAAAAATAATACAGTTGAAATGAAATTAATTAAAAATTTAAATGAACTAAGTTTATCTAATATACGTTTTGCAATAGGGGGAGTGGGCTTAAGAAATACTTTAGATAAAAATTTCAAATATAATCCTAAAGAAGAAGGGTTTACTGGAGTTTTTGCAGATGTGTTAGGAAGACGAAATAAAACTGTAATTGGGTATAATAAAAAAGAAAATAAAATTTATTTAATGTGTAGACCAAATATCATACACAAAGAAACTTATCCGTGGAAATATGATCTTTTAAAATTAGTAAAAGATTGCGAATATGATATAGCTTTAAGCTTAGATGGTGGCGGATCAACATTTATGAATAACAAAACAAAAATGGTTTTTTATGGTGATGGTAGGAAAATTAATAATATATTAGGTTTTAATTTATAATTAAATTATTTTATAAAATAAAATGGATCTGCATTTTAAATGCAAATCCATTTTTTATTGTGAATAAAACAAGGTTCTCGGGACCCATCAGCAATCTTTGATTGCGTTGATGGGTGGGGTTCTTTAATTTTATTATTTGTGTAATATTGGTGAAATTCTTTTATAAACTAATAATGTTATAGCTGCTACTGCTATTCCTTTTAAAAGGTTAAAAGGAACTACTGCATATAATACTAATGTTTTTAAATCAACTATATTTTTATTTAAAGCATTTCCCATTCCTACAAATGCATCTATAGGTGCTCCATAAATAGTTGCATATACTGGAAGTAAAACATAATAATTTAATAATGATCCCACTGTTGCTAACATAAATGTTCCTACTATCATTCCTATAAGTGCATTTTTTACTGATTTTTTATTTCTATAAATTAATCCTGCTGGAACTATAAATGAACATCCAACTATGAAATTTGCAAGTTCTCCTATTCCGCCAGTATCAGTTCCATTTAAAACAAAGTTTAATAAAATTTTCATGAATTCAATTGTTATACCTGCTATAGGACCTAATGCAAATGTTCCAATTAATACTGGTACTTCACTGAAATCTAATTGATAAAAATTTGGGGCAAACCATAGAGGAATGTCCACTAACATTAATAATGTTGCTATTGCAGATAGTACTGCAATTTTTGTTAGCGTCTTAACGCTGCTTCTTTGTTTAACTATTACTTCACTTTTCATAATAATACCCTCCTGTAGTATAAAGATTATCAGAGGTTTATTGAGTATTAATACGCAGTCTCATTCACCAATTTATTTGCTCACTATCGTTCGCATAAATTGAGAATTCGTTGCGGTTGACCTACCAACCATTTTTCAGAAAAAACACTCTGAAAAACGGGGTTAGGGCATACATAATAAAAGCCTCTGAAATCTTCAGAGGCATAACTTCGATAGAGACTTTTTTGCTCACAAAATATGTAAGTAATCAAGTAATCTCTTCTATCATCCAGACTGTACTGTCGGTATTGGAATTTCACCAATTCAACCTTTCGGCTCGCGGACTATAACCGCCGGTCGGGAATTTAACCCTGCCCTGAAGATGTTTACAATATTATTATAGCACTATTTTCATATTTGTAAAGTATTATTTATAAATTATTGAGAAAAAATTAACATAGTTATAATTCTTATTAATGATTCATACAATTAAATGTTGAAAATTATAATAAATAAAAATAT
>JARBUP010000261.1 GCA_029239575.1 Bacillota bacterium | reverse complement strand
GGAATTCTTCCCCTATAACCCCTTGTTTTTTATACAATAGGAAAGGAGAACTTTCCTATTGTATAAAAAAACAGAAAGCTCTAAGCTTTCTGAATTAAAATTATTGTTTATTTATAACTTCTAGAATTGATTCTGCAATATTTGATGAGTGGTCACCCATTCTTTCAAGATTGCCTATTATGTCGAGGAATATAACACCTGCACTTGGTTCACATACATAATTGTTCAATCTTTCAATATGATTTTTTCTTAAACTCTTAAACATATCATCTATTTTATCATCAATTTCTATTACCTTATTACAATCTTCAACTTCAATTGATTTTAATGCATCCAATGATACCTGATATGCATCCATTGTATCTTTGAACATAACTTTTAGTTCATCAACTGCTTGTTCAGAGAAATTAGCTTTATTTTCTATTTTATATAAAACTAGCTCTCCAATATTGTCAGCATGATCTCCAACTCTCTCTATATCATTTATTGCGTTCATCAATACAACAAGTTTGTCTTTTTCATAATTGGTTAATGAAACCTTGTCTAGCTTTATCAAATACTCTAATGCAGCTTTACTAAGCTCATTTACCTTTCTTTCAATTTCAAAAACCTTGTATGCCAGTTCTTCATTGTTTTCCAAGAATGCTCTTACTGAAGTATCTATTTGCTCGTATGCCAATTTTCCTAAATGTAACACTTCTTTAGCAGCCTGAGTCAATGCTATTGATGGAGTAACAAGAATTCTTTCATCAATATATTTTGTAACGTGTTCTTCTTCTTTTCCATCTTTTCTTACGATAAATTCAGATGCTTTAACTAGGAAGTTAGCAAATGGGAATAAAATAATAACATTAATGATATTAAAGAATATATGTCCGGCAGCAATTTGCTGAGGAACATAAGATGGAACAATCTCATATACCATCCATTGAACAGGTTTTCTTAAAAAGAATATAAACAATAATGTACCGCAAACATTAAATAGTAAGTGTATCACTGCTGCTCTTTTTGCTGTCTTGTTAGCTCCTATACTTGATAACAAAGCAGTAACACATGTACCTATGTTTTGTCCAAATACTATAGGATAAGCCTGTTCAAATGTTATAACGCCTGTCGCAGCAACTGCAATCAATAATCCTGTTGTGGCACTACTGCTTTGAAGAATTGCAGTCATTACAAATCCAACAAGTATTCCAAGATATGGATTATCAAATTTCGTCATCCATCCAGTAAACTGCGGATTTGTTTCTAATGGTTCCATTGCATTACCCATTAAGTTCATACCTACAAATAAAATACCAAAACCTATAATAACCTCTGCAATGCTTTTAACCTTTTTCTTCTTCGCAACTAAATAAATTAAAACACCAACACCAACCATGAATGTTGCAATCTTGGTAATATTTAATGATACTAAAAATGCTGTTACTGTAGTACCTATGTTAGCACCCATTATAATACCAACGGCTTGATTTAAATTCATCAAACCAGCATTAACAAAACCTACAACCATTACAGTAGTAGCACTGCTGCTTTGGATAACCCCTGTTACCAGCGTACCTACAAGAACACCCATCAATCTGTTCTTTGTCAATGCTGCCAGAATATCCTTCATTTTACTTCCGGCAGCTTTTTGAAGTCCATCTCCCATGTAACTCATACCGAAAAGAAAGAGACCTAGTCCGCCTATTAAATTAATAGCAATATCCATTAAATCCTCCTAAATCATTTGTGGGAAACCTATTTGTCTTAAGGCTTCATATAATACAATATTTACAGAATTAGCCAAATTCAATGACCTTGCATGTTCATTATCAATCATTGGAATTTTAATTCTGTTATCAATAAATTCTTCATGTATATAATCAGGTAAACCTGCAGTTTCTTTCCCAAAAATAATATAGCAGTCATCAATATATTCAACATTTGTATAAAATCGGCTTTCCTTGGTAGTTGATATAAAAACTTTTTTATCCTTGACGATTTCCTGAAACTCATAAAAATTTTCATAATACTTTATATTAACTAAATTCCAATAATCAAGTCCTGCCCTTTTTAAATATTTGTCATTAACTGAAAAACCAAGAGGCTTGATTAAATGAAGATTTGAGCCAGTGGCTGCGCATGTTCTTGCAATATTGCCCGTGTTTTGAGGAATTTCAGGTTCAAATAACACTATGTTTATTGACATTTCTTTCTCCTGTCGCAATTTGTCTTAAATCGAAACAATTATATCATTTCTAGTATATATTATAAAGACAAATTAATTGCCATATTTTACTACTTTTTTACTGTTCGTTTACACTTTTGCATTATTTTCTTTATAATACTTGCATATATCTTTTAAAATGCAATCATTGCAATTAGGTTTTTGTGCAGTGCATATTTCTCGGCCATGAGTAATTAAAAGGTGATGCATGAGATGATATTTATATTTGGGAAGCTTGGACATCATTTCGTCAGATACTTTGTCGGCTGTTGAACCATTTGCCAGTCCAATTCTCTTTGTTAATCTAAACACATGAGTATCCACTGGAAAAGCTGGTATATTAAAAGCTTCAACAAGAACAACTGACGCAGTCTTTCTTCCCACTCCTGACAATGATATTAAATCTTCCATATTTTGTGGAACAACTCCTTCATGCTTTTCCTTTAGTTCTCTACACATTCTATAAATATTTTTTGATTTGTTTTTATATAATCCAATTTTTTTTATTTTTTTTTCTATTTCTTCTTGAGATAATTTAAGAAAGCTGTCAAGATCAGGATAATCCTTATACATATCCTTAGTAACAGCATTAACGCTTTTATCAGTTGCTTGTGCGCTTAACATTGTAGACACCAATAGTTGAAAAGGCGTACCATAATCAAGACCGCATTTTGCTTCAGGATAGTTAGCTTTTAATAGTTCATAGACCTTTTCTGCTTTATTCATCAGTTAACCTCCATGTAATGATTTATAATTTCTACTCTTTCATCATTATCAATAAAATCTATTATCTTTAATATCATTGATTCACATAATGCTTTTTTATTGGAAACAACAGCTACCCCAATAACAGATCTGTTCCATAAATCATTGTAATCAACCTCAGCTGCAGACGCATTAAATCTTGATTTAATTCTTTCTATAATGCTTTTTATCACATGCCTTTTTTCCTTTAAGGAATTTGCTTCATATATAATAATTTCAATTTCACATGATCCTACTATCATAATACCTCCATTAATTTCAGATATTCCCTTTTAATTGTATCATTTTCATTTTTCATACAGTTATACAGTATTTTTGTTGCAGCTTTCCTATCTAATTTCACCAAACACCAAGCTGCATAAATTTTTATCATATCAGAATCATTGCTTAATTCTTCTTTTACCAAGTCAAACATGTGATAAAGACTTAAATTACCAACAGCAATCAGAGCATTTCTTTTCCAAACATTTTTACCTCTCCAACTTCCGGATAACATTCCATATTTTGCAGAAAAATCCTTATTTGTGATTTCGAAAATTTCCTCAAGGTCTACAAGCAAGCCACTGTAGTCATTGTTTGATCTTTTTTCTATATTTAACTGATTTTTTGGGCATACAATTTGGCATATATCGCAACCATAAATTTGATTTTTCATATTTTTTCTGTATTCTAAAGGAATATATTCTTTTGTCTGAGTAAGATATGATACACATCTTCGAGAATTTATGCCCCCATCCTTGAATATAGCTTTATTTGGACAGCTTTTAATGCATATATTGCAGTCGCTGCAAATATCTTCATCCTTAATTATGTTATCACATTCTATTTTTAAATCTGTTAACAAATAGCCTAGATTTATGAAGGAACCGTAGTTCTCATTAATGAGAAGCGTGTTTTTACCAATATTTCCAACACCTGCATTTTTGCATATTTCTCTATCTATCAGTGGCGATGTGTCAACACAAATTTTATATTCAAAATCAAAATATTTTTTTATTTCTTCAGCTAATTCTTTTAATAAATCATTTAGTTTTTTATGATAATCCTCTCCATATGAAGATACACTTAAAAGACCCATATTATCTGTTTCTGGTTTTTTATAACCAAATGCATACGGAACACCAATTGCAATTATGCTTTTACAATTTTGAAATACATTTCTTGCATCCAATCTTTTTATTAAGTCTCGTTCTTCAAATTCACAGTCTAATCCATCAGCTGCTCTTTTGATTAAAATATCAGTCATGTAACTGTAATCTAAAACATCCGTTATGCCAATAATGTCTATTCCTATTAATTTTGCCGCTTTAAAAATAACTTGTTTCATGATTATACACTCTTTCATTTCATTGATTATATTAATTATATCATATTTATTTTCCGATATCATTAGTTTTAAAAAAA
>JARBUP010000260.1 GCA_029239575.1 Bacillota bacterium | reverse complement strand
GCTTTACGATGCTTAATATTGGCCCATTTAGAATGACCCGCCATGGACGTGAACTCCAAAAAAGAAAATGCAAAAGTGCTGGAATATTAGCATAGGCTTAGTTTTGTTGAAAACTGTTGCCCTGCGTTTTGTTAGCTAATTGAATAAGAATAATAAGCTTAATGCCTAATGAGTGAGATTAGGCTGAATCAAGTCCAATTTGATTTAGTTAATTTTGACGTCTATGTCAAATTGCGCATATAGCTCTTTAATCGTTTCTAAATCTTTTTGTAAGTCTGTTGGGTAAATTTTGCCTAGTATTCCGCCTTGTTTGCTTCGAGCATTAGCATACATAAGTACAATAGGAACATTAGCTGCTTTCGCAATATGCCAAAAACCTGTACGGATAGCTTTACGTTCAGAACCATCTTTCGCACGAGTAGCTTCCGGAGCAATCACTAAGTTAAATGTTTCATGATTTTGAAATTGTTCAACCATTTGAGAAACAATATCTTTACTTGCTTTACGGTCAACGGGAATGCCACCAAGTTTTTCTAAAATTGGCTTAAGGGGACCTTTAAAAAGTTCTTTCTTTATTAAAGTATGAATCTTAATATCTAAAATTTGGAAGAGAGCAATAGATAGCACTGCGTCTAGATTTGAGGTATGTTCAAAGCCAATAATAACTTGTTTTTTTTCAAGAATTTTGGGATCTACATTATAGGTCCAGCCAGCAGCTTTAAAGATAGAGTTACCTAGAAATTTTTTCATAGATCAGTGCAAGGTGATAAATTTTCAGGATTCTAATATGAGTTTGTAAAAAAGCCTAGAAAAATTATGAAAGCTAAAGTAGCGCATTAAGAATTAAGCTTATCTAAGCTATAGAAGATTTAAAAAGTTCTTTTTTATTTTTCTTTTAAACTTAATAAACCTAGATAATTTTAAAATTAAGAGACCTGCTGAGGTATCTCTTCATGAATTAAATATTCAATATATTGCCAAATTTTTTCAGGGTTAATAAGCGTTTTATCTGTTGTTCCATCAATAATCATCCCATCAATAATAGAAATAATGATGTGAGTAAGTGGAATAGGGTTTTCTATACCTAATTTAGTGAGCTGTTCTTGTAGTAAATGAGTTAACCACTTCGTATACTCGTAAAATGGTTCACGAATTGAAGTATATTGTTTAGATACTTCAATAAAGGCTTTTTTAAATAAACATCCATTAAATGTTTCACTATTGATCCATTCAATATACCAATTAAAGATAATTTGAATTTTCTCAAGTGGTTTAGCATCTTGACGTAAATTTAGTTGTTCATTAATTGAATTTTGAATATTTAAATTTCGATGCTGCAAACACTCCATAATTAATTTTTCCTTCGAAGGGAAATATTTATAAAATGTCATTTTTGCAACGTTAGATTCAGCAATAATACGATCAACACCTGTTGCATTGTAGCCAATCTGATTAAATAAATTTAAAGCAGTATTTATAATATCTTCTTTTTTTGACATTACTATTCCATATAGTTAGAACTAATTATAACTTAATCTAAAAAATTAAAATTTTAATATCAATTATCATAGTAAAAAAAGGGCTTGGATACAAGTTTATATTGTGATAATGATTATCATTAGCTTAAGTTTTTTTAAATTTCTATTTGATTTCGTATGATTTTAATTCTAATATTGATTAATGAGGGAACATATTTAAATATTAATTTAAGTCATTGTTTTTATAATAAAATATGTAAAAATCGATCAGGCTTCAATAAGTTTAATGAGAGTAGATATGCCTAAGAAATTTGAGAATTTTAATAATCCTAGAAAGAAAGCACTGGCAGGGATGAAGCAAAGCATTTCAGCCGAACTATGGGAAAAAAATTCAGACTTTTTGACCCGATTAAGAGCAAAAATTGCTAAACATGCTGTGTCACATCATCCTGCAATTGATATTTTAAATAACGGAAAAATTAATAAAGAAAATTTAAAAAAAATTCACTTAGAATATCGTCATGCAATTGTACAAACTTTTACTGATGCATTGCTCATGGCCCAATTTCAAACTAAACAATTAGAGCCAAGGTTGCATGCTGGCGCAAAAATATTTCCACGCTTTCTTTTAAGTCTAAATATCTTTGATGAGTTTGGGTTTCGACCAGGTTTAGACAAAGATGGTTATTATCAGGGAAATCCAGAATATGCCCATTATCCTTTGTTTGAAGATATATTAAATGATTTCGGTATTACAGAAGAAGATCGTTTGACTTATCAACCAAGTAATATTGCAGATCAAGTTAGAGTGTTTTTAGAAAATGCTTATCATGACTATAAAGCTGTTTCAGCCTTATTAGCAGTCGCGGAAGAAGAGGTCATCCTTTACAGTCCACCTTTACGTAAAGCAACTAAAGCCGTAGGTTTGGAAGTGGAGGGCGGTGGTTATTATCATGTACATGGTATTTCTGAAGATGAGAGTGCCGAAGCCGCGGATGATGATCATGAAGAAGACTTGTGGTATGTCTTGATGCAAGCTTGTACAGAAGAAGATTATAACTATATTGAAAAAATATGCTTAGAGTATTGTGATTTATGGGAAAAGTTCTGGGATACTCAATTAGAGCATTCGGAGTCTATGCGGAAACAAATCTTAGCCTAATTAATGCAATAGAAATATTCAGCACAAGAAGAAAATTTATTTTAAAAAAGTTAAAATTTGGAAATAAAAATATATTTTAAAATTTGATAATTAAATTTTAAGTATTATTTATAACGGTGAGCCATATTCTGTTCAACTACATATTAAAAAACCCCATAAACTTTTTGGTTTATGGGGTTCGTATTTGGTGGGCCCACACAGACTTGAACTGTGGACCAACGGATTATGAGTCCGCTGCTCTAACCAACTGAGCTATAGGCCCTATATACAAGAAAAGCTTTTAATCTCAAGGCTTTTCAGTGCGTGCAATACTAATCAATTTTTTAATTAAACACAAGTCATTTTCTAAAGTAGGTGCATAGCAGACTCAAAAAATATTGTGTTATTTTGGTTAAGTATTACAAGCGATATGGATTCTAGCGTATCAGTACTTCACGAGTAAAGTGTACTAAGTTATTTATCGATCAATTGGAACTTATTCCAGCCAGCAGTTTATAGCGATAGAGCCCTTATTGTCTTTTCAATTTGAATCATTAAATCTTTTAAAATACATATCGTTTGAAATTTAACCAAGCTGTGGGGTGTTTGGATAATGCTGACAAAATAATGTTAGATAAGTTTAACGAAAAATAGTAGAGCACAAGCTGATTTGTGTATGTATGTATCGTGCGCAATTTATAACTTTTCAAACGAAAATTATTTTAATAATAACTATAAAAATATTTTGAATAAAATTAAATCAGGAAATTATATTTATAGAATTGATGATTTATTATTTTTAATATGGATTTTTCTGTGAATTTATAGAAATTGTAATAAATATATTAAATATAATTAATTTTTTTCTAAGTGATTTGAATCAGAGCCCCTAATTAACATTCTAAAACTAAGAATAAAAATAATATTTATAAAATTAATTTTGTTTCAGAACATATGAATAATTTTTTTCATGCTTTTAAATATAGGATATGATCTTAAATTACTCATAGAATATTAAGAGGCAAAGTATCTAAAGTTGATAAGTAAAGCTTTAAGGGTGAAATAAAAAAATAATGAATGAAAGTGAGGTCATCTTAAAATTAAGCGATTTATCTCATTTTATTAAAAAATTAGTGCTTTTTGGTAGAGAAAATGAGATTTTTTTCATTGAAATTTCTTTCTTTTTCTAATATGTTTTCTATATAAAACTTAAAATGTGACTGTTTTCACATTGAAGTCAAATGATTGTATTTTATTGATTTTATTCTTGACTAAAACGGTGGGTTTTAATAAAGTATAAATGTATTTTCCCAAAATAAAAAACTATTGCTTAGTCCTGAAATACAGTAAGAAGCCTGCTTTTTTAAGTAGGCTTCTTGCTTTTTGTAATATTAAGAAAAAAGGGCAGAACAATAAGTTAAATTATTTAAAATAAGTATATATAACCAGAAATAAAACTATAAAGAGACTTATGCGTGCTTAAAAGTAAAGTGGAAAAAATTATAAATTTTCTTGAATCATTTGGATGAGCTCTCGAGCTGCTTTAGATAATGGACGGTCTTGAAGCCAAATTAAATAAATGGATAGGGGTAAATGATTTTTGGTATTTTTAAAATCTAAAAGAACTAACTGACCTTGGTCAATTTTTTCTTGTACTAATGATAAAGGAAAATTTCCCCAGCCGAGTCCTGCTTCAACCATATTAATTGCTGTTTGTAGACTATTCGTTTTCCAGTACATTGCACCAATAATTGAACGAGAATCTGTC
>JARBUP010000259.1 GCA_029239575.1 Bacillota bacterium | reverse complement strand
ACAATAATTTACCCAGGACACAATAATCCAACAACAATTGGTTCTGAAAAATTAGGTAATCCTTTTGTAAATTAATATGGAAAATAAATTTAATTATTATTTTATAGGACATAATTTCGAATACGAAGCGCGTAATGCTCTTCGTGTTTTTGATTTAAACATACCATATGAAGTAAAACATATTTCAGAATTTGAATTTGATGATGGATTGTGTTTAATAAGTTCTTTACAAGAAAAAAACGGAAAATACGTGGGTAGCGCTAAATTATATAATAATAAGAAGTTGCTGTTTGAATCTGTATATAGTGATAATGAAATTGTAATAGAAAAATGTGACCTAAAAAAATTAAAAAGGAATTTAGTTGTTAAATCAATGCATTTTTGTTTGAAAAACTATTATAAAATTTTGCCTGATTATGGGATGCTTACTGGTGTTAGGCCTGTTAAAATATTATTTACAGCTTTAAATAACAATAAAACTATTGAAGAAATAAATGATATTTTAAAAAATACTTATGAAGTAAAAGAACATAAAATAAAATTGATGTGGGATGTATTAAGAATAGAAAAAAAATATATCAATGAGAAAATTAATAAACAAAATTACAATTTGTATATTGGTATACCTTTTTGCCCTTCAAAATGCAGTTATTGTTCATTCACTTCTTATGTTGATCAAAAAGAAAATAAAGTAAATAGTTATATAAATACTCTTATATATGAAATTGAAAAAACAATAATCTTAGCTAAAAATAAAAACTTAAATTTAAATTCAATTTATATTGGTGGGGGGACTCCTTCTTTTTTAAACATTGAAGAAATTAATAAAATTTTTGATGTATTAAAAAAATATTATGATTTATCTAAAATAAATGAAATATCATTTGAAGCAGGAAGACCTGACACAATAACAAAAGAAAAGCTTATATGTTTAAAAGAGAATTTTGTGAGCAGAATAAGTATAAATCCACAAACCATGAATGATGAAACATTAAAAATCATCGGTAGGGAACACAGTACAGATGATATAATTGAAAAATATTATTTAGCTAAAGAAATTGGTTTTAGTTCTATAAATATGGATATGATATTAGGCCTTCCAGGAGAAGATGTTATAGATACAAAGAATACTATTGAGAAAATAGTAAAACTAAAGCCAGATAATATAACAGTTCACGCTCTGTCCTATAAGAGAAATTCAGTTTTAACAAATGAGTCAAAACAAAGGGATATGGATTATGAGCTTCTTCAACCTATGCAACAATTAACCCATGAAATATGTTTAAATGAAAACTATATGCCTTATTATATGTACAGACAAAAAAATATAAAGGGTAACCTTGAAAATATAGGATATACACTAAGAGGCAAAGAAAGCATTTATAACATAGCTATAATAGAAGAAACGGAAACTATTCTTGGATGTGGAGCTGGAACGTCCAGTAAAATTATGTTTGAAGACAATAGGCATGAATCAATTTACAATTTGAAAAGTCTTGAAGAGTATATTAAAAGAATTGATGAATTAATTTTAAATAAAGAAAATTTGCTAAATGAATAAAATATTAAAGGCTGTTATTCAACAGCCTTTTGTTTTCGCATGCGCAGTAGAAATTTTATAAAAACTAAGAGAATAAAAGAAATTATGTGGTAATATCAATTTTTTCTAACTCTTCAATTTTATTTATTATAACTGTTTTGTCATTTTGGATTAAAATTACTGATATTACAATTATTATCATTCCTATTATTTTTCCTGTTGTTATGTACTCGCCAAGTATTATAGCACCAAATATAAGAGCAACTGCGGGATTAATATATGCATAGGTAGCAACTTTTGAAGGCTTCCATATTTTCAATAAATATATGTATGATGTAAAACCTATGAAGGAATCAACGATTGCTAAATAAAAAACGGGTATTAATGATTTAAAAGTTATGTTAGATATTACAAAATCATTTGTTATATTTCCAGCTATAAAAAACAGTACAGAAGCAAATAAGAATTCTACAGCAGTTTGTGCTATAACCGGTCCTTCCACAGGTTTAATTTTAGAATATACTGAACCTATTGACCATGTGATTGCACCAAACAAAGCGCAAAAGATTCCTGTTAAATCTGCTTTTACTGAGGAAGAGCCATAAAATAATATTATAACTATACCTATAAATCCAACTGACAAACCAATAATACCTTTTATGCTTATATTATAAATCTTTAATATAAAGCACTCAATTATTGTTGTAAAAATAGGTACAGTTGCAAGAATTAAGGTAACTATGCCTGAATCAGCATATTTGCTGCCAAAGGCAACGAAACCAATTGTCACGAAATTCATTAAAACAGAAATATTTGCAACTATTTTCCACTCGGATAGTTTTTTAGGAAATTGCATTTTAAATATTAGAGAAATTGCAAGCATAAGAAAACCTGCTATCATACATCTCATAAAAGCGAGAACGGATATATTCAAGTCACCCAAGCCTATTTTACTTACAAGACTGCTTGTACCCCACAATATACAAATATTAAAATAAGCTATATATGGTTTTATTTTATTAATTAAAATGCTCTTTTCCATTTCCACTCCTAATCTGATTTGATTGTAAAATGAGTATCTATAAATATCATTTACAATACAACTGTAGCAGATATTAATTTAAAATTCAACTTATTTTATTAGCGATGATGAATAATCTATACCTAAATCATCATTTTATAAATTGGCCTGTTTTTCCCATTTTATATGCAAGTTTTATTATTTCTTGTTCTTGATCAGTCATTTGGCGGCCATACATTTTTTCAAATTGCTTTATTAATGCTTCAAAATCAATAATTTTCTTTGGCTGTCTTTGCCTTATTCTAACATACGATGGATCATAGATTTTTGGTTGTAAAGATGGATTATATATTTTTTTAAAAATTTCAGCAGTATAAACAGCATCGTTTAATGCGTCATGAAAATTTTCTTTTAAAGGAATATTTAATAACTCAACGGCATGTTGAAGTTTCAATAAGTTTTTTGTAGAAAAACCTAAACATAATGAAACAAATGGCTGAATATTAATATACATTTTAGGTAAATTTTCTTTGTTTAACTTATGATATTCAGCATTTTTGTAAAGT
Organism: Bacillota bacterium; assembly: GCA_029239575.1. Classification (GTDB taxonomy): domain Bacteria; phylum Bacillota; class Clostridia; order Tissierellales; family Sedimentibacteraceae; genus Sedimentibacter. The sequence continues at coordinate 1,267 of JARBUP010000259.1, read as the reverse complement.
TCCTTTATATCTGACATGCCCCAAGTACATAATATTGCATCACTTGAATTTATAAAATTTATAAAATTATTAAATATTTCTACAAAATTTTTTTCATTTACAAGCTGTTCTGTAGTTATTCCTGTGAGCTCAGTTATAAAAGGATTTATTTTAGAATAAATAGTTGGTTTTACAAATTCATTAAAAGTATCCACTATTTTTAAATTATAATCCACTTTAACTGCACCTATTTGAATTATTTCAAAGGGATATTTTTCATATATATTTTCATTATTTAATGATGTAAAATCCTGATTAAATTCTAAATCTACTATTATATAATGCATTTTGCTCCTTTATAAATCGAATATTTTATTTATATATATTTATTAATATTATACTAATTTATTAACATATTATAAATATTAATTTTTGTATTGTTCAAGGAGGAATTTTGAAAACAACAAGAAGAGGATATCAAGAAGACGATAATAAGTTTTTTTCTTTAGATAAAATTAATGTTTTGAAAAAAGCGCAAGAAGATGTTCAATATCTCTTAGATAGAGGATATAAAATAAAACCAATTATAGAGTTAGTTGGAGGTCATCATCAGCTTTCTCTAAGACAAAGAATGGCTTTACAAAGATCAACTGCAACTAATTTACAATATGAAAAAAGGAGTTCAAAAGAATTATCTATAAATGAAATCAAAAACGGATGTTTACATGTGGATGGATTTAATTTAATAATTACACTTGAAGTTGCTCTTTCAAAAAGTTTATTAATACTTGGCAGTGATGGAGTGTTGAGGGATTTAGCAGGCCTTAGAGGAACATATTTTATTATCGATAAAACGGATATTGCTTTAAATTTAATTTGCCAAACACTAAAAAAATGTTATGTGACTGAAGTTAAATTTTATCTGGATGCTCCAGTTTCTAATTCGGGAAAATTGAAATTAAAAATAATAGAACACCTCCAAAAATTAAATATTCCTTTTGAAGTTTTAATAGTAAAAAATCCTGATGTAATTCTTTCTAAATTGGAAAGAGTGGTAACAGGTGATTCCGTTATTTTAGATGAATGTAAAAGTTGGTTTAATTTATCCAAAAAAATCGTGGATGATTATATAAAGGATGCATGGATAATAAATTTTAATAATACTATTGACATTGACGTTACGTAAAAGTATAGAATATTATTGAAAGGAGCTTTTATGGAATATACAATTAAAAATCTTGCAGCATTAGCAAGGGTATCAACAAGAACTCTAAGATATTATGATGAA
>JARBUP010000258.1 GCA_029239575.1 Bacillota bacterium | reverse complement strand
TTTATTTCTCCTTCCAAGAATTAAATTTAATTAAATATTTTTTCAATATTTTTATACGACTGTATAATAAGCAATAACCATGCCATAATTTATTAGTTATTAAAAATTTAACTCAAATCCTTATTTATCCTTTGTTTTCTCAGCATAAAAAGAATATTTAGTTTTTATAAAGCTATAGTTTTTTATTAACATGAAATTTGTTGTATATTTTATAAACATGAATTTTAAAAATAAAAAAAGCAATGTATATTTTATATACATTACTTTGAAATTATAATTCAAAACCATATTTACTTAATTTTTCATAAAATGCTCTTCTTGAAATTCCAAGTTCCCTTATAGCTTTGCTTTTATTGTTATTGTTTCTGTTCAAAGCTTCGCTTATTAATTCCTTTTCGATTACTTCAATATTTTCCTTAAAATTATATGACTTGAAATGTTTTATTTCTAATTCATTATATTCTTCATAATTTTTAACCAATAAATATTTCGACAAGTCCGATACTTCTATTTGATTAGAAACCCGAACGATGTTTGCATGTTCAAGAACATTCTGCAGTTCCCTAATATTACCCGGCCAGTCATAATTTTGCAATACTCTTATGACATCAGTGGACAATGTAATTTTTTCTGCAGAATCCTTATTAAATTTTTCGAGTATATTTCGCGCAATTATTAATACATCATCCTTCCTTTCTCTTAAAGGAGGAATGTTTAATGGAACAACATTAAGTCTGTAATACAAGTCACTTCTGAAAGTGCCTTCTTCAATCATACTTTCTAAATTTCTATTTGTAGCAGCAATAACTCTTACATCTAAGTGAATGGTTTTTGTTCCTCCTACACGTTCAATTTCTTTTTCTTGCAGTACTCTCAATATTTTTGCCTGCATATTAAAGGTCATATCTCCAATTTCATCTAAAAAAATAGTACCTCCTTGAGCAAGTTCGAACTTTCCTAATTTACCACCTTTTTTTGCTCCTGTAAACGCACCATCATCATAACCAAAAAGTTCGCTTTCAAGGAGGTTTTCAGGAATAGATGCACAATTTACTTTTATAAAGGGCATTTTATTTCTTTTGCTTTCATTATAAATAGCTCTTGCCAAAACCTCTTTGCCTACTCCACTTTCACCCCTGATTAAAACAGTGCTGTCTGTTTTTGCCACTTTTGATGCAAGAAAAAGCATTTCTTTAGTTTTATAATTTGAACAAATATACTCGGAAAAAGATTGAGATAAATGTTTTTTTTCAAGTTCAAGCTGATAATATTTTGTTACTTCCTTAGATATATTTAATTCATCTTTTAATTTTTTAATTTCTGTAACATCATTAAATATGGATACTGAACCTTTTATTTTATTTGAAGAATCAAAAATAGGAAAACTAAATCCAACAGCGTTAATATTTGCAGTCCTGATATAATCTACAATATTATGTGACGCTACCCCTGTATCCATTACTTTTATGGCTATAGCCCCAGGCTCTACTTCCCTTAATTTTGTTCCTATAGCCTTATGAGCAGGTATTCCAAGTATCTTTTCATAAGCTTTATTTACATAAACTATTACAGCATCTGCATTATTTATCATTACGGCATCTGAAATATTATCCAATACTTCAATTAAAATATCATTATCTTTATAAATAAATTTATCAGAGTTTAATTTATTTTTATGATCAATCATACTTGTACCTCTTGTATATTTTATATACATTATATCACGGATGAAAACATTGTCAAATATAACAAAATGTATTTATTAGTATAAAATTAATTAGAATTATATAATATTAGTATAAATTAGCGAAAAAACTCCTTTTTATTATTTTTTAAAAAGGAGTTTAGTAGGATTTATATTAAGATATAAGTGAATTACATTATATGCTATATTTAATTACAAGTAGTTCCCATATCTGCTACTATATACGAACCAGTCATAATTCCCGAGAAATCAGATGCGAGGAATAAAACTATAGCTGCAACTTCTTGTACTTCTCCCCATCTTTTCAAAGGAATTTTAGCAAACATTTTTTCTTGATATTTAGGATTTTCAAGAGATTCTGCATTTAAAGCAGTTTTTACATAACCAGGACATACTGAATTAACAGTTATACCATATTTCCCAAATTCAATTGCCATTCCTTTAGTTAAATTTAGCACTGCAGCTTTAGATGCTCCGTAAGTAGAAATGTTTTTTGTTCCAACTAGGCCTCCAATTGAAGCCATATTAATAATCCTGCCTCCGGTACCTTGTTTAATCATTTCCTTTACTGCAGCAGCTGATCCGAAATAAACACTTTTTAAATTTGAATCCAATACAGTGCTGTAATCATCCTCTGTCATTTCAAGCATAGGTTTTGTTATAGCTACCCCTGCATTATTAACCATAATATCAATTTTGCCATATTTTTCTACAGTTTTTTTAATTAAATTATCCAATTCTTCTTTGTTTTGAACATCAGTTTTTATTCCTGTTGCTTCTCCACCCATTTCCTTAACTTCATTTGCAACATTATCACAATCATCCTGATGTCTACTTGTAATAACTACTTTTGCTCCGTAATATGATAATGCCAATACAATACCATAACCTAAACCTTTAGTTCCACCGGTTACTACAGCTACCTTTCCTGTCAAATCATAATTCGGCATTTCAAAAGGCAATTTTACATTCTCATTCATTTGTAAATCCTCCTATATATTTTTGATGATAATTTATTATAAAATATCATTTCACACTTAATGTATAGCAAAGTTCGTACCAAATATTTAAATTTCATGAATTAAATAATAAATGCTGATAAATCATTATTTATTTATTTTTGCATTTATATAATATTTAGCATATGATGTATATTAAATAAACAATTTTGCTTTTATGTTGGTATATTAATTGCATTATATATTTTTAAATTTAGAAAAGAGGTATAATAATGAAAACTAAAATAACTGAAATGCTAAATATTAAATATCCAATACTATGCGGAGGTTTATATGGAGTATCTGAATCAAACCTTGTTTCATCCGTTTGCAATGCTGGCGGTTTAGCTTTTTTGTCTTCAAACCATTTAGGAAATAAAGAATTATTGCGTCAACAAATATTACAGACTAAAAAGCTTACAGACAAGCCTTTCGGAGTAAATTTGTCTCTTCTTTCCGAATCCAAAAGTAATTTAACAAATGAATACATTGATGTCATAATTGAAGAAAAAATTCCTGTTGTTGAAACTGCAGGCAATAATCCAACAGAATATATAAAAAAACTTAAAAATGAAAATATAAAAGTTTTACATAAAGCCGTAATAGCTAAGCATGCTAAAAAAGCTGAAGAAGCAGGTGCTGATGGTATAATACTTATTGGTTATTCAGCAGGTGGACATCCAGGTATGGAAGAGGTTGGATTATTTGTAAACTTAACAGAAACAATTAGGGCTGTTAAAATTCCTGTTGTAGCAGCTGGAGGAATTTATACAGGCGAAGGCCTGGCAAGCGCATTATTAATGGGTGCTGAAGGAATACTCATGGGCACTGCATTTGCAGCAACAGAAGAATCCATATTCAGCATAAAAATAAAAAATAAAATTTTGAATTCAAGTTCATCGGATACAACTGTAGTTTTTAAATCTGTAAAAAATGCTTTTAGATGTTTAAAAAATAATTTAACCTTAAAAATCTTAGAATTGGAAAAAAACAATGCATCAGCTCAAGAGCTTTTTAAATATTTAAGTATGTCGGATATAAAAAACAGTTATATTAATGGAGACGAAGAAAATATTTTAATTCCAATCGGTCAATCAATAGGTTTAATTGATGAAATAATAACATGCCAAGAGCTAATAAATAATATTATAAAGCAATATGAATTTTGTATAAAAAATTATGTGCTATAAATTAAAGGCATTGTATACTTTTTATATAACACTCAACCGCAATAATGTATATAAAGTATATATTATTGCGGTTTTTTTATTTAAACACATTATTGTTTTTTATTTTTTCTCAAAATAGAACATTATTTCCTTTTGGTATAAAATTTGCAAGATTGTTTTTTAAATAACAAAATTTGGAGGAAGAATTATGTTTGAAAAAAAGCATGAAATGCTTAGAAAATTAGCACGAGAATTTGCTGTCAATGAAATAGCTCCATATGCACAAGAGATAGATCAAACAGGCAAATATCCCGATGAACTAAGTAAAAAAATTATTGAGTGTAAATTTAATTGTATTACAATACCTGAAGAATATGGTGGCTGCGGTGGAGACGCAAGATCAAATGCTATCGTTACAGAAGAAATTGCAAGAGTTTGTGCTTCATCTGTTTCACAAATTATGCCCAACTCCCTTTCAGGAGCACCTTTAATGTTGTTTGGAAATGAAAATCAAAAACAAAAATATTTAAG
>JARBUP010000257.1 GCA_029239575.1 Bacillota bacterium | reverse complement strand
AGCTAGACGCAAAAAGGTTAAATAGGAGGAAAAACAGATGGAAAATAAATTGATTGCTTCATCGTCACCTCATATTAGACATGATGAAACAACTCAAAAAATGATGCTTGATGTTATTATTGCATTATTACCGGCTTTAGTAGCAAGTATATTTTATTTTGGAACTAGTTCAATAATATTAGTGGTGGCTTCTGTAGCCTCAGCAGTAATTACTGAATTTGCATGTCAAAGATTTATGAATAGACCTATAACAGTTACTGACTTAAGTGCTGTAGTTACAGGTATGTTGTTAGCTTTTAATTTACCTGCATCAGCGCCATGGTGGGTAGCAGTTGCTGGTTCAGCATTTGCAATAGTAATAGTAAAACAAATATTCGGTGGAATAGGATTTAACTTTTTAAATCCTGCATTAGCCGGAAGAGCATTTTTAATGGCTTCATGGTCAACTCATGTAGCAGGTGGATTTATTGACCCTGTAACTGATGCTGTATCATCAGCAACACCTTTAACAGTTATTAAAGCAGGTGCAGCTGGACAGCTTCCTACTGTGTGGGACATGCTTTTAGGAAACATACCAGGTGTTATTGGTGAAACATCATCAATACTAATTATTTTGGGTGGTCTTTATTTAATATACAGAGGAACTATAAAATGGATTATTCCAGCTTGCTATATTGGAACTGTAGCAGTAATAGCTTTAGTAGTTGATGGCGGAAGCTTACTTCCTTATCATTTATTTGGTGGGGGATTAATGCTTGGAGCATTCTTTATGGCTACTGATTATGCTACTAGCCCAGTTACTGACAAAGGTAAGGTTATATTTGCAGTTGGAGCAGGTGCACTTACTATGCTTATAAGAAAAGTAGGCGGTTACCCAGAAGGAGTTTCTTATGCAATCCTTCTTATGAATATCCTTACTCCAATGATAAATATGTATGTACAACCAAAAGTGTTTGGAGTAGCAGGAGGTAAGAAAAATGAAAAATAATTTTGTTAGATTAGCAGGAGTATTATTTATTATTTCAGCTATTTCAGCAGGCTCATTAGCTTGGCTTAATGATTTTACAAAAGATAGAATTGAACAAAATGATTTAAGTGCAAGTATGAGTCCAGAAGTAATACAAGCAGTAGCGCCTGGTGCAAATACATTTGTACCATTTGACGATGCAGCTTTAGTTGAATCTATTAAGGCCGAAAATGCTAAATTTGTTGACTTGTTAACTATAGTTGACGGTTCTGGAAATGCCATGGGTACAGTAGTACAAACATTAACTCCAACACCAGGTTATGGCGGAGATATGGAATTGTATGTTGGTATAGATAAAGATGGTAAATTTACAGGAATGAGTGTAATTGCCCATAGTGAAACATCAGGACTTGGTACAAGAACAACAGAACCTGATTTTTGGAGTCAGTTTGTAGGCAAAGATGCAAGCGCAGAAGTTGCTAGTTATGATGCTATTTCAGGGGTAACTAAGTCATCAGTTTCATTCGTAAGTGCTGTTAACAATGCTGTAAGCATTTACAGTCAATATTTGAAATAGGAGGTCAACATGAATAAATTAGAAATATTTAAGAATGGTATCGGAAAAGAAAATCCTATTTTCGCCCAACAAGTTGGTATGTGTGCAACTCTAGCTATTACCACTTCACTATTAAACGGATTTGGTATGGGAATAGCAGTTATAGCGGTTTTAACAGGCTCAAACATAGTAATCTCTCTTTTAAGAAAGCTCATACCTGATGAAGTTCGTATACCAGCTTTCGTAATAATAATAGCTGCATTTACTACAATAATAGACTTATTGATGCATGCATATACTTTTCCTTTATACCAGGCTCTTGGTGTGTTTATACCTTTAATCGTTGTTAACTGTATAATACTTGCTAGAGCAGAATCCTTTGCTTTTAAAAATGGCGTAGTTGATTCTATAATAGATGGTCTTGGTATGGGCGTAGGATATACTATAGCAATGGTAGTCTTAAGCTCTGTAAGAGAAATTTTAGGTAATGGAACAATAGCAGGTATCAATATTCTTCCGGAAGCATATGAACCAATGATGATTATGGTGCAACCACCAGGATCATTTATAGCACTTGGTTTGTTAATAGGTCTTGTAAATTACCTTTCTAGAAGAAAGAAAGCATAGGAGGTAAGAAATGGAATTAATTAGTTTATTTATTACATCATTTATTGTAAATAATATTATATTTTCACAGTTTTTAGGTATTTGTCCTTTTCTTGGTGTATCTAAGAAAATAGATACAGCAGCAGGAATGGGTATTGCTGTTATATTCGTTATAACATTAGCATCAATAATAACATTTATAATTCAAAAGCTAATTTTGGATAATTTAGGTTTAGGATATTTACAAACAATAGTATTTATTTTGATAATAGCAGCATTAGTTCAGTTCGTTGAAATGTTCTTAAAGAAATCTGCTCCTGGTTTGTATCAAGCATTAGGTATATTCTTGCCTTTAATTACTACAAACTGTGCAGTTCTTGGAGTTGCTATAATAAATATTACAAAAGACTACAGCTTTATAGAGTCAATGGTAAACTCTATTGGTACTTCTGTAGGTTTCTTGCTTGCAATTGTATTGTTTGCAGGAGTTAGAGATAAAGTTGATAATGCTGATATTCCTGATTCATTGAAGGGATCTTCTATTTCTTTAATTGCAGCAGGTTTAATGTCTATAGCATTCCTAGGCTTTTCTGGATTGAAATTATAGGAGGAATAAAATATGGTTATAGTTAGCGCAGCGGCAGTTACTGGTGGTATCGGCATCGTATGTGGAGTATTACTGGCAGTTGCTGCAAAATTATTCGCAGTAGAAGTTGACCAAAAAGTTATTGAAGTTAGAAATCTGTTACCTGGAGCAAACTGTGGTGCATGCGGGTTCCCCGGATGTGACGGTATGGCAACTGCAATAGCAGAAGGCAGAGCGCCTGTAAATGGATGTCCTGTTGCGAGCAGCGATAGACACAAACAAATAGCAGATGTTATGGGAACTACAGCTGGAGAAGCAGAAAAAAAGGTTGCGCATGTATTGTGCCAAGGCTGTGATAGTGTAGCAACTAAGAAATATGAATATGACGGCGTAAGAGACTGTAAAGCTGCAGCAGCAGTTCAAGGCGGACCAAAATCATGTGATAGAGGTTGCTTGGGATTCGGAAACTGTAAAGTTGTATGTGACTTTGATGCTATAGAAATTGTTGATGGATTAGCAGTTATCGATAAAGAAAAATGTACTTCTTGCGGTAAATGTATTGAAGAATGCCCTAAAGCAGTTATAGAATTTGTTCCTTACAAAAATAATGTAATTGTAGGATGCCACAACAAAGACTTTGGTAAGGCTGTTAAAGATGTATGTTCTGTAGGTTGTATAGGATGTAAAATCTGTGAAAAGAATTGTGCTTTTGATGCAATTCATGTAACTGATAATTTAGCGAAGGTTGATTATGACAAATGTACACATTGTATGGTATGTGTTCAAAAATGTCCAACTAAAGCTATTCAGGGAGACATGACAGTTATAGAAAAACAATAATTATAGAAAACTGTGCTTTCTAGCACAGTTTTTTGTTATTTAATAGATTTTGTTATTGATTTATTTATTTTTGACAAACTTTAGAATAAACACTATAATGTTATTAAATATTATAGAAATGTTCAAAGGGATGATTTTATGAAGGCGATTGAGAGAATAGAACAAGAGTTAAGTGGAAAAACAATTGATTTAAATTTATTGGATAGAGACAAGACAGCTTTGTTTATAGTAGACATGGTCGTTGGATTTGTTTATTCAGGTGCATTATCATCTCCACGCGTTGCTTCTATAGCAAACAACATTGCAGAACTTAATGAAAAAACAAAAGGTTATAAAAAGATATTTTTCTTAGATAATCATGAAAAAGATTCGCAGGAATTCAGATATTTCCCCGCACATTGTATTAAGGGAACTGAAGAAGCAGAAATTATTCCTGAATTAAGAAATATATATTCTGATGATTTTAACATTTATTATGTTGAAAAAAATAGCACTAATGGATTTCACAGCAAGAGATTCCAGGATTGGCTGAAAAAATATGAAACAGAAGTAGATAATTATATTATTGTAGGATGTGTAACTGATATATGTGTTCTTCAGTTTGCTTTAAGTTTAAAATCATATTTTAATGAAAAGAATATAAATAAGACAATCATAGTACCAAAAAATTGCGTAGAAACATATGATGTAGGTTCACACGACGGATACCTCATGAATTTGTTTGCTTTGTATAATATGCATATCAGTGGTATAGAAGTAATTGAAAAAATAAATTAGCAGGAGAATATTAATGTATTACAATAATTTTAGTGACAGAAAATTATCTATGCTTATGGATTTTTATGAGCTTACAATG
>JARBUP010000256.1 GCA_029239575.1 Bacillota bacterium | reverse complement strand
ACTGTAAATGGAAAAAGTGCACATGGCGCTTACCCGGATAAGGGTATAGATGCAATTATGATAGTAGGCCATGTAATAACTGCTGTACAATCCTTAGTAAGCAGGAATATATCACCTTTAAATTCTGTAGTATTAACTCTTGGTCAAATTCATGGTGGAGTAAAAGATAATGTTATAGCTGATGAAGTTGTTATGACAGGAACTCTACGTACCCTTGATAGTGAAACAAGAAATTATGCTAAACAAAAAATAAATGAAATAGTATCAAATGTAGCAGCAGCTTTTGGTGGAATAGCAAAAGCAGAATTTAATGAAGGTTATCGTGCTTTAATAAACAACGATGAAGTTGTTGATGTAATAAAAGAAAATGCTGAAAAAATACTTTGTAAAGAAAATATTGTGTATAAGGAATTTCCAAGCCTTGGTGCAGAAGACTTTTCATATTTTTTAGATGAATGTAAAGGTGCTTTTTTTCACCTTGGTTGTGGTAATGATAAAAAGGGTATTACAGCTGACATACATACTGAGAATTTTGATATAGATGAAGAATGCTTAAAGATCGGAATTCAACTTCAGGTAGAAAATGTTTTATCATTATTAGCTAAATAACGGTTGTACTTAAATATAAGGAGGACATTAAATGAAAGTTTATATAAGCGTTGACATAGAAGGAATAACAGGAGTTACAAGTTGGAGTGAAACACAATTAGGAAATGAAGATTATAAACAATTTGCAGATCAAATGACAAAAGAAACAGTTGCCGCTTGTGAAGCAGCCAAAGAAATGGGTGCTGATGATATATTTGTAAAGGATGCTCATGATTCTGCAAGAAATATAGATATTTCTAAACTTCCAAGATGCGTGAAGCTTAGTAGGGGATGGACAAATAGCCCTGAATCTATGATGGCAGGAATAGATGATACATTTGATGCAGCTATTTTTATAGGATATCATTCAGGAGCGGGAACTAATGGAAGTCCGCTATCACATACAATGAATTTAAATTCAAACTACATGAAAATTAATGGTGAATACACATCAGAATTTGTAATTAATTCCTATATAGCAGCAGATTTCGGTGTTCCAGTTGTTTTTATAAGCGGAGATAAAATGCTTTGTGAAAAATCAAAACAGTTTAATCCAAGTATTACTACAGTTGCTGTAAAAGAAGGGGACGGCGGAGCAACAGTAAGCATAAATCCTGATTATGCATGTGATTTAATTAAAGAAAAAGTAAAAGAAGCATTAAAAAATATAAATGAATGTAAAATTAATATACCTAATAAATTCGAGGTTGAAATAAATTATAAAGAACATAGTGATGCAAAAAGGGCTTCTTATTTCCCAGGAGTTACTCAAATAGGTTCACATACAGTTAAATACACAGCAAATAATGTTAAAGAACTCACTACAACAAGAATGTTTATTTTATAATTAGAAATCCATGTGAGGAGGTATATATGAAAATAAGGGTGGATGATAAAAAAGGGTTAGTAGAAGCTGCCTTAGGTAAAATACCTTGCGATTTATTAATTAAAAATGCTCAAATAGTAAATGTATTCACAGGTGAAATATACTGTGGAAATGTGGGAATATATAATGGATTTATTGCTCACATAGAATGCGATCCTGATAATTTAAAAAGAAATGAAAATCCGTTGATAGGTAAAACTATTGTAGATGCAAATGGCGAATATTTAATTCCAGGATTAATTGATGCACATGAACATATAGAAAGCACAATGATGACTCCAAGACATTTAGCTCAAGCTGTTATCGTACATGGAACAACAACTATAATAACGGACCCTCATGAAATAGCAAACGTCTGTGGTTTAGACGGTGTAAATTATATGCATGAATGTAGTGAGGATCTTCCCATGCGCCAATATATTTTAATACCATCCTGCGTTCCATCCGTACCAAATTTAGAAAATTCAGGGGCTGTTTTTACTGTTAATGAAGTAAATGAACTTTTAAAACTTAATAGGGTAATAGGCTTAGCAGAAGTAATGGATTTTCTTGGTGTAATCAATGGGGAAGAGAGAATTTCAGATATTATAGATGCAGTTGAAAAAAGAGAATTATTTATTGAAGGTCATGCACCATCTTTAAGTGGAAGAGAATTATCTGCATACCTTTGTGGAGGACCTGTCAGCGACCATGAAAGCACAACTTCTCAAGAATCAAGGGATAAAATTCGTGCTGGAATGTATGTGGATGCAAGAGAAAGTTCCATTACTAAAAATGTTGAAGAAGTAGTAAATGGAATAAAAAATTTCAGATATTTTGAATCACTAACATTATGTACTGATGACAGAGAATCAGAAGATATTTTAAATAAAGGGCATATGAATGATGTAGTACGTAAAGCTATTAAATGTGGCATGGATCCCATGGATGCAATAAAATGTGCAACTATAAATACAGCTAAAGAAATAGGTGTTAAAAACTTAGGAGCTATAGCACCGGGCTATGTTGCAGATATGATTATTACAAGTTCCCTAGAAGAATTAAAACCATCAAAAGTTTTTTTTGAAGGTAAATTAGTTGCTGAAAATGGCAGTTTAACAGTAGAAATTGATCAAAAGGATTTTCCTTTAGAAAATAAAAATACTGTGTTCGTAGATGATTTGAAATTAGATGACTTTAAAATTTCGGCTCCTATAAAAGATGGAATAATAAAAACAACTGTCATTAAATATAATAAATTAAATACATTGGATACTGATTTTTCATATGAAGATATACCTGTGAAAAATGGATTTTTAGATATATCCCATGACTCTGATTTAAAATATGTAATAATTATAAACAGGCATGAAAATCATAATACAAAAGCATTTGGAATTGTAAGGAATTTTGGAACAAATGAAGGTGCTGTGGGAAGCACTGTATCCCATGATTGTCATAATTTAACTATAGTTTATGACAATATAGAAAATGCTCTATCAGTTTTTAACGATATAGTTAATATGAAGGGCGGAATAAGCTGTTCTTTAAATGGAAAAGTACAAGAACATTTACAACTTCCAATAGCAGGATTAATGTCTAAAAAGCCTTGTAACTTATTAGCAGAAGAATCTACAAAAATGAAAAATGCATTAAGAAAATTAGGACTCAAAGGGCTAGAAAATCCTTTATTAAGAATTGCAACTCTTGCACTTCCCGTTATTCCAAATGTAAAAATGTCAGATTTGGGGATAGTTGATGTGTTAAATAAAAAAATTGTGGATATGTTTTAAAATTAAATATAAAATTATAAAACACCACCCAAAAGGTGGTATTTTATTTGGTGTCAAAATAAATTAAAACATTTTCAAAAATCAATTAGTTGACATTCTTGTTAAAAATCTATAAAGTATAATTATAAAAACATGGTATTAAGTTAAATTTTATTATAAATATTAAGGAGAAATAAATGAAAGAAATTAGCGGAGTAGAAAAACAGAAAAAATTAGTACAATTAGTTCTTGATGAAAAAGAAGTATCAATTCTTATTGAGGATATAGAATCATTGGATTTTGAAGATACAAAATACAAAAGTAAAGAAAAATTCGAGGAAGACAGAAAAATAATACTTGAAACTCCATGGAATGTAAGTGCAGTTTTACAAAACAAAACAAGTAAAATAAGCGAATTAGTGGATATTAATTTACAAAGAAATGGAATATATGATGTTAGTGCCAAAAGAATTTTTCAAGCATTAATAACTAAATATAAAGCATCTATGAATATTGATGATAATGAAAGAGCAGAAAGAATATAATATATTTATAATATTTTTTATTGATTTTGAATACTAATATTTTGGTAATTTAGGGGTGGATAATATGACAAAACAGTTAAAAGCAGATTTAATGCTTTTAGGGGTTACATTGTGTTGGGGTGGCTCATACTATTTAACTAATTTAAGTTTAGGAAATATGGGGCCTTTTACTTTAAACGCAAATAGATTTTTAATAGCATTTGTTGTGGCAGTTATAATAGCTTTTCCCAAATTAAAAAATGTATCTAAAGCAACTAAAAAATATAGTGTTTTGTTAGGTGTTGTTTTAGTTTTTGTATATATGGGAGCAACTTTCGGAGTACAGTATACCACTTTATCCAATAATGGATTTCTTTGTGGGCTTACTGTAATCATAACTCCCATTTTAGGTTGCTTAGTTTATAAAAAAATCCCCGACAAAAAACAAATATTAGTTTTTTCAATGAGTTTTTTAGGAATTGCTTTACTAACATTAACAGATGATTTTTCAATTAATTATAGTAATTTAAAAGGTGATGCTCTAAGCATCATGTGTGCTTTTGTATATGCTATTGACTTGTTGCTCACTGAAAAAGCAGTTTCTAATGAAGATGTGAATCCATTTCAGCTTGGTGTTTTTCAACTTGGAGTAACAGGTTTTTG
>JARBUP010000255.1 GCA_029239575.1 Bacillota bacterium | reverse complement strand
TCTTGCACCTAATGAACCATCCAACAATATTTTTAAAGGTCCTATTTTAAAATTTTCATCACCTAATCCTGTTTTATATCCTTTTTCTAAGAATTCTAACAGTTTATTTTTTGAAGGCAATAAACATTGCTCATAAACTCTCATATTTAATTTATTTTCTTCTTTTAATTCTTTATATGCCTTTATAACTTTTTCATAATCTTTTCCAGGTAATGATTCAAAATCATCAGTTCCTACTGATGTAATACCGCATTTGTTTAAATCATTTACAGCTTTTAAAATTAAATCTTTGATTTCTTCAACTGTTGGGTTTGGAAGTGCATTATAAATCAAACCAAGAGCATTTTCTCTAAAAATACCCAAAGGCTCATTATCATTATCCACATCAAATTTACCGCCATCAACTTGCATGGTATTTTTATTTACTCCTATAAGCTCTAAAGCTTTGCTGTTTCCTACAGCTACATGCTCACAGGCTCTTGTTAGTACTATTGGATGGTCTGTTGATATTTTGTCAAGATCATACCTTGTGGGAAATTCCTTTGCTCCTTTAAAATAATCCTGATTCCAGCCTCTTCCTCGCACCCATTTTCCTTTAGGGATATTTTTTTCTTTTATAAATTCATATACTTTTTCTTGTATTTCTTCAATTGATTTAACTCCCACTAAATCCACATTTGTTATACTATTTCCATAGTTTATTAAATGCATATGGCTGTCATTAAAACTTGGTAAAACTAATTTTTCTTTTAAGTCTATAACCTTAGTATCAGAATTTTTTAAATTAAGAATTTCTTCATTTCTTCCTACATTTACTATTTTTCCATCCTTTATGGCAACAGATTGTGCAATGGTATTATTAGAATCCATTGTGATTACTTTTGCATTTAACAAAATTAAATCCATTTTTTTCTCCTTAGATTTATTTTTTATATGGCTATATTACTGCAATATATAATTTTTACTTAAATTTAACTTTAAATTAATAATTTTTTTATTGTATTATAAGTAATGTTTGTTACATTTTCAAATGTATATTTCATGTGAACTCTTTCGGTAATCTTATGTCCGTCTTTTCCGAATGTGCCAATATTAACTACCGGAACATTTATTTCTAAAACTTCTTTTATGGGGTGTATATATTTATTTCCCCATGCAGGCATATTTTTTTCTAATGATTTTAATTCTTCAATGTCATCGCTTATTTTCATAAAGCTTGAGTCTGAAATATATGGATAAAACATTTTCGTCACTATTGGTTTATCGGAATAATCTTGAATAAAATCAATAGATTCTTTTACACTTTTTAATAATTGTTTTTCTATTTCAGTTTTTCCAGTTACTTCAATTCTTGCAGAAAATGTTGATGAATAATATATTATCATTGCAGGTGATTTATCTTTTGCCCATTTCCAAGCTTCATTTATTACTTTGACACTAAAATCCCTTAAATCCATAGAAGGATATTTTTCATTTAATTCCTTAGAAAAATTTTTTATATACTCTTCAAACTCATTTCCATTTACACATGCTAACTCTTTATAAAATTCTTCCCAAGTATATACTCTTGTTTTCCAAGGTAGTTTTGTATAAATATGTCCACCCATATCACAATATTTTTTATAACAATCATTTGTGTATTTAATGACATTATCAAAAGCTTCAATTGCTTTTTCTTTTACTTTTACCATAACATCTTTTGGGCTCATGCTGTGAGTAAAAAAATTGTAATACGAATATGCTGCTAAGGCAGTTTGAACTGTATATCCTTCTTTAAAATCAGATTGTTTTAATGACATTGGAGGAACTGTAACTTCCCCTTGAGACTCATCGCATAATTCAGGATTAAGTTCAATTAATCTTGTTAGTTCTGCAACTAATAAATTTGGATCTAAACCACCAAAAGCTTGACCCACATGAGTTTCCTTACCTGTTACATAAAATGATGGAAGAAGTTTACCTATAGTTCCGAAATAAACATATCTGTTTTCATCCTTTTCATGATATGGTGTTGAATAATCTGCATTTATAGCTGCAATATATTCAAGATTATATTTTTCTTTCCACTCTTTAAATATTTTAAGAGCTGATATTATTCCATGTGAATTATCTTCTTCATCACATTCTGCTAAGGCAATAATATTTCCGTTTAGTTCTTCAGGATGCTCTGAAAAATATTTAATTAAATACATATGACCGGCAACTCCAGATTTCATGTCCAAAGCCCCTCTTCCAAACATATATTCTAAAGAATCAATATCCTTGTCTATTTCTTCTCCTAAATTTAACTCTTTTAGTAATTTAGGTAATTTATCAGGATCAAAGGCATATTCTTTTATGGTTCCAAAATCATCCACACCTACAGTATCTAAATGCCCCATTAAAATTATAGTTTTATTTGAATTTCCTTTTGTTCCTCTAACTAAGGCCAAAACATTATGCCTTTTGATTTCATCATTTTCTGTTTTTTGAAATAAAAGATATTCTTTATTTTTATTAAAATATAATAAATTATCATAGAATTCATAAATCTTTTTAGCGCAATTTGTTTCTCCATTGCTTTTAACTATACTTGGTACTTTTACTAACTCTTTGGTTATTTCCTTTACTTCTTCTAAACAATTTAAATACACTTTTTTCCTCCTGCTTGCATCTCAAATATTTTTATTTTTAGCAATAAATGATTTAAAATATAGGGATTTAACAATAAAAATAAATAAATGAGTTATTAAACTAAATTATTTATTTATGTAACTAAAAACAGCTAAAAGGAAATAATATCTTTTAACTGTTTTTAATTTTAATTTAATGTATATCTATTATTTATTTTTTGATTGTGCTTTTAAAGTGTCTTCATAGAATAATTTAAAATTAGGATCTACTTTTCCAACTCCTAAGTATCTTGCTTTATAATCATCAAGTAATTCAAAGAATTTTTTACCTATTATAAGTAATACAAATACGTTAATAAATGTAGGTATTACTGTGGCAAAGTCTGCAAATGTCCAAAGTTGAGCTGGTGTTCCTCCTGTATAAACCGTAAGAACAACTAAAATAAATGCAGGTATTGGATAGAACATTTTTACAAAATATAATATGGTTTTTTTAGATTTAACGTCATCAGAAATTGCATGATCTATAATTGCTTCAAAATATGTGTACCAGCCGGTAATTGTAGTGAGACCAAATAAGAATATACTTACAGCTATTGCTATTCTTGCTCCACCACCCATAACTGATTCAAATGCAGTTAGAGTTAAATTAGCACCTGTAAGACCTGAATTCCAAAATCCAGTTGTAATTACAACTATTGCAGTCATTGAACACACAACCATTGTATCAACAAAAACTTCAAAAGCACCTAACATACCTTGTTTTATTGGATGGTTTGTACCTGCTGTAGCATGAACCATTGGGGATGTTCCCCAACCAGCTTCATTGCTGTAAACAGATCTTGCAAAACCAAATCTCATAGCCGTTGCAACAGTAGCTCCTGCAAATCCGCCTGTAGCTGCTTGTGTAGTAAATGCACCTTTAAATATTAATGCAAAAGTGTTTGGTATAGCTGTAATATTTAAAGCTATTATAAATAATGCACAGCCTACATAGAATATACACATAAAAGGAACTAATAATCCAGCGATTTCTCCAACCTTTTTAAGTCCTCCTGCTATTATTGCATATGCACATGCAACAACAACTAATGATGGTATAATATATGAAATATTAAATGTACTTCCAACAGCTTCTGATATTGTATAGTTTTGAAGTGTTAAGAAATATGTTGTAAACAAACCTACACCAAACATTATTGATAACGGTTTCCAAAAACCTAATTTTCTTTCTTCTCCTATAGCTTTTTGAATATAGTATGTTGGACCACCCTTAAATGAACCATCTGGTTTTGTAGTTCTATAATAAACAGCTAATGAAACTTCAACCATTTTTATACACATACCTAACAAAGCAGCAACCCATAACCAAAATACTGCACCAGGTCCGCCTGTTGCAACTGCTGTAGCAACACCGCTTATATTAGATACACCTACACAGCCCCCAATTGCAATTGAAACAGCTTGAAAAGGTGTTAATTTATTTTTGTCATCAACTATATCTTTATCTTTTTTAAATGGGTGTGCTAAAATTTTACCTAAATACCTTAACTGAAAAAACTTTGACATAAATGAAAAATATATACCTGCGATTAATACTATTGCTAATAAAGGTACTCCCCACAAAAATCCTGTCAACTTCGCAAATGCTTCATACATGTTTTTTTCCTCCATTTTCTATTTTTTTCTTAATTTAAAAAAATATTAATAATTACATTAAACTTTTTACTACAGTTTTTGTATTTTTATATTACCTCCTCTACTAATAAGTTTTTATATAGCTAATATTATATTTGCTTTTTTA
>JARBUP010000254.1 GCA_029239575.1 Bacillota bacterium | reverse complement strand
TTTATGCAATTACTTTTATCTTAAATTTTATAAATATTAATATTGTTAGTTGCGTAAAAAAGTCTTATATTATATATATAGCATGAGTCATAAAATGTATTAAAAATTAATAAATTATTTTTCTAAATTCATCATTTTCACTGTTTAAAATATTTAATTTATTTATTATGTTTAAAAGGTTTATTTTGTTCGTAATATTATTATTTAACATAGCTATAAAAAAATATGAGGTGTCCATATGGATGAAAAATTTATAAGAAGTATAAAAGTTGATTGGAACCGAATAAGTAAAAGCAGTTATTTAAGAAAAATTCCATCCATTCATTCAATCAATAATCTTGATTTTAATAGTAAAATTACTTTTTTTGTAGGTGAAAATGGAACAGGAAAATCTACATTGTTAGAAAGTATTGCTTTAGCTTATGGATTTAATCCTGAAGGGGGAAGCAGAAATTTTAATTTTTCAACAAAGGACACTCATTCTGAGCTGTATCAAGCAATTAATATTGTAAGGGGCACTTCAAAACCAAAAAGTGAATTTTTCCTTCGTGCTGAAAGTTTTTATAATGTTGCCAGCAAAGTAGATGATTATAGTGAGGGGGATTACACCAGTTATGGAGGTAAATCATTGCATGAACAGTCCCATGGGGAAAGTTTCCTTGCACTTATTCAAAATCGCTTTACTGCAAATGGATTATATATTTTGGATGAGCCAGAAGCAGCTTTATCTCCTCAAAGGCAATTGACATTATTAATTCTCTTATATAATTATGCCAAGAAAGGCTCACAGTTTATTATTGCAAGTCACTCACCAATTCTTCTCGGCATGCCAGAATCATCTATTTTATCATTTGATGACGGCAAGATTAGGGAAATTAAATATGAAGAAACCGAAAGTTATAAAATAACAGAATTGTTTATTAACAATAAAGAATTGTTGCTAAATAATTTGCTGGATAATGATTAAAATTTACCCTTATGATTTCTGATAAGATAAGTAATATAAAAGTAAAAAAGTAAGAATTTAACTATAAAATTAATACCAACAGACATCATGAATGAATGTAGACAAAAATCAGAATGCATTTTTGATGAAGGAATACCTAAAAATAGGGTTGCTGCAGGAATTATAATATGTATTTGGATTATATTTTATTTAATAAAATATCTTGAACCAGTAATTAAGAGGTCTTTATTAAAAAGGTAGCTAATGGTGAAGAATTTTGGTACCATGAAGTACCTGAACCAAAAGAGTTTTTGTTTTACATATTAGTATATATTAAGGATAGTTGAATGAACCTTTATTATATTTTAACATAAAATGTTTATATAATTATTTTAATTTATATTAAAGGGGATAATCAAATGATTTATTATGGTAGAAATCCATATTTTGATAAATATATGTATTTAATACAGCAAAACCAGCCAATTATGCCTCAAACTCCGAATTCAATGCCTGTTGACATTTACACATATCCTCAAAATTATCCAGCAGCACTTGAATTAATGTCGGAAGCTATTTCTACAGAGATAAACGGAAGAATTTTTTATGTTTATTTTAAAAGTCTTGCTCCTACCCAAGAAGAAAAAGATATTATTCAAGAAATCATGGATGATGCGGTTAAACACTTCGGACTATTTAGGCAAATATATTATGAACTTACAGGGCAAATACCTGAAATAACACCGGCTGGGGATCTTGTAAAACCTAACACATATTGTGATGCTATAAAACAATTGATATTATTTGAAATTGGAATAATAAAAGCTTATAGTAATATACTTTATGCAATGCAAGACAGAAGACATATTAACATGTTAATTGAAATTATTTCTGATGAGCAAAACCATATTAATTATTATATTCTTTTACTTTCAAACAATAAATGTTAATTTGGATTGTTAACATTAAACCAAACAACTTTTTAAAGATATTAATTTTGTATTAATACGGAGTTTGACTATTCCCTACCCTTTATTTTAGGCATTATTATAGATAAAATAAGTGAAACGGATGATAAAATTACAAGTATTATAAATAAAACATGTAAAGAACTGTTTATGGAAAGCTTTATTTGCTCACTGGTAACTAAAGAATTATATATGTTACTTGGGTCCACTCCGTTTATTCCTATATTAATAAAATATTTAATTATATATAAGTTAAAAATACTTCCAAATATACTTACCCCTATTGTTTGTCCCAGTGTTCTAAGCAATGAATTAGCAGCTGTTGCAGCTCCTCTTTTGTTATATTCTACGGATTCTTGGACAATTATTGTCAAAGTTGTAAAAGCTCCACCAAATCCAAACCCCATTATGGAAACATATATTAAAACCAACAATAATGAAGTATTAATTCCCAATGTAGGTAGTAATATGGTGCTTATGAGTAAAATAACATTAGATATTATTAATGCTACTTTTGCACCAAATTTTACTATGCTTTTTCCTATGATTATAGAAGCTATAAACCAAGTAACTGACATTGGGGCTAAAGTTAATCCAGACATTTTAGCGCTAAATCCTAATATGTTTTGTAAATATATAGGCAAATAAACATCTGCAGTTATTAAAATTGCTGAAGCTAAAAAACTTATTATATTTACAATTGCACTGGACTTATTAAAAATATCAAAAGGAATTACCGGTTCTACTGCTTTTTTTTCTATTTTATAAAATGCAATTAAAAGTAAAATAGTTAATGTAACGGATGTTAAAATAAATATTTTATTAGAATTAATATTTTCACTTGATAAGAAAATATTTAAAAATATAATCATTGCTAATGATAAAGTAGTAATTCCAGCAAAGTCGATTTTATGCGTTGTTTTCTCAAAGGTTTCCTTTATGTTTTTTTGAATTAGTATAACTGACAATATTCCAAAAGGTATATTTATAAAAAATATCCAATGCCAGGACATCAAATCTATTAACAGTCCTCCGACGAAGGGACCTGCAATACTTGCAACACCCCATACCATACCTAAATATCCCTGAACCTTTGGTCTTTCGTCTAATGTAAATATATCTCCGACAATTGTATATGTAACTGTAAATATTGCACCTGCACCCAAACCTTGAATGGCACGGAAAAAAATCAACATATAAATGTTTTTAGATAAACCGCATAAAAAGCTTCCTATTAAAAATATTATTATTCCTATTGAAAGTATATTTTTTCTTCCATACAAATCTGAAAGTTTGCCATATATTGGAGTTGAGATTGCGGAAGTTAATAAATATATTGAAAAAACTAAACTTATAATTTCAAATCCTTGCAAATCCATTACAATTGTTGGAATAGCTGTAGTAACAACTGTTCCTTCAATAGCTCCTAAAAACATTGCCACCATTAGGGCTATTATTATATTTTTTTTAACTGAACTCATTCTTAGATACCTTCCTTAAAAAACTAACTTTAAATTTACAGACTCAACAGCAATTATATCATTTTATAGCGATTAAGGATAGCATTCATTGATATATTTTGTGATTTTGTTGAAATGACCTCTTGCATTTATGGAACTGTAATTTATAATTTTGTACTTTTTTCAATGTTGCAATATTTTATATTTTTATATATTATGATGAAGAGTCAAGTCATCAATTTAATAATGCTTGATACTTTAGAGCATTGCTTCGGATTAATTATGAAATATGTTGCTATTGTAAATAATTAAGAAATCTAAATGGAGTGATAAAATGATAGAAACAGAAAGATGTAAATTAAGATGTTTTGAAGAAAAAGATTTAGACTTAATTATCCAGTACAGAAACAATGAAGAATGGATGAAATATCAGGGTTTTAAGAATTTATCAAAAGATGAATACAGAAAAGCATTATTAGTTTCTTTAAATATTGAAAATGGAGTTCAACTTGCTGTTGCTGATAAAACCACGGATAAACTTATAGGCGATGTATATATTGTAAAAAAAGGAAAAAATATAGCAATCGGGTATACTGCTAATCCTATTTATGCTCGAAAAGGATATATTGCCGAAGTTTTAAAAGTCTTGCTACCAAAGCTTCAAATTTGTTATAATGATTGCAAAATAATTGCAACCACTGAAAAAGAAAATATTCCTTCCAAGAATTTGCTTATTAAATTGGGCTTTGAGTACAGGGGATGGAATGAAAAACAGCAGGAAGAAGTTTATGTAATGGGGAAGGTGAATTTATGATTGCAATAAAGAAAAGTTCTTTTTACAGGAACGCCATGTCAAATTGCAGGGGTAAAATCATATTTAGGACAACCGTATGAAAATTTGTTTTGCGTGGATATGGTATGTCACGGTGTTCCATCTCCAAAAGTATGGCAAAAGTCGGTAAACAAATACTTGGGTGGTTAGAAACAAAGCAAAATTTTTATATCAGGAAGATTATAATCAGTTAAAAGTATGAGATATGCAAGAACAAAAA
>JARBUP010000253.1 GCA_029239575.1 Bacillota bacterium | reverse complement strand
AATTTTTTTCTTAGCGAAGCGTAACCTTCCTGTTCTATTAGCGAACCGAGCAGAGATTTTCTGTGGGGGTATGCAAATGAAAAAAATAATCGCTTTATTATCATCTTTAGTAGCTTTAGTATTAGCAAGCGGCGCTGGCATGAGCTGGTTATAATAATGAAGTCAGCCCTTCATTATAGATGGAGGAGAATAATGGATATTAAGAATTCAAAAAAAATTATCACCTTTCAAAAATCTAATATTAATATTAGATTATATTCATATATAACTGCAATTACATTTTTTTCCATATTATTACTCGCGTTTTTAATAAAAACATATGATGTTAGTGATAAAATATTGCTTATAGTATTTTCTATTTTATGCGTTATAGCCGAAACATTTTTAATACCTATGCCAAAAATTGGTGCTGTTTCAGTTAGCTATGCTTTAACTTTTTCAGCTATTTTATTGACTGATCCATTAACAGTATCATTGATATCTGCAGTTGGTGTTGCATTTAGATGTCCATATATAGAAGGTCGAGGACGAGTTCATATCCTAAACAATCCTATATCCAAAACATTGTTTAATGTAAGCCAATATATTATAATTTCAGGCATTGGAGGTATTGTATATAAATTTATTGACAGCATCTATAATGTTGGATTTGAATTTTTTAATCCCTTAGCTTCTGCATTATCTCTTATTATTTACCTTTTATTAAACAGTGTTTTCATGGCTAAGTTGATGTCAATCATTTTAAACAAAAAAATGAGCGAAATATGGAAAAATAGTATTTTAGGATTACTTTATAATATAGTTTTAGTAAGTCTATTAGGAATAGTAATCGCATTTAGTTATGATAGTTATGGTGCAGGTGGAATTGTTTTATTTTTCATTCCATTGATGTTTGCAAGATACACATTTAAATTATATATAGACATGAGAAAAAATTATTTCGAAACTATACACGTTTTAATAAATACAATTGAAGCAAGCGACCCATATACATGTGGACACTCAAAACGAGTAAGTGAATATGCGGAAAATATAGCAAGAAAACTTTCTTTGCCACAGGGCAAAATTGATATTATTAAAAGTGCTGCTTTATTACATGATATAGGAAAAATAGGAATTGATAAAAAAATATTAAATAAATCTGGTAGCCTTGATAATGAAGAATTTTCAACTATTAAAACTCACGCTGAAATTGGAGCTACTATTATAGCTGATTTAAGTTATTTAACAAATATTTCTGATATAATAAAACATCATCACGAAAGAAATGATGGAAGAGGTTATCCAGATGGTTTAACTCACGATAATATTCCTTTAGAAACATCAATACTGACTATTGCAGATTCATTTGATGCAATGACAACTAACAGACCATATAGACCTTCTATGAGCTTAGAAGATGCTTTGAATCAAATAAAACAAAATTCTGGAAGTCAATTTAATCCAGACATAGTTGATTTAGCTGTTTTAGCATTAAAAGAATCATTTTATAAAATAAACGTTTAATTCGGGTGGGATATGTTAATAGAAATAGTTTTTTTGTCTTTTGTTTCTTTAATAATAATTTTTTTTAGAAAAAGAAACTTAACATTGGATAACTTCAATAATATAGAAATTAAAGGATATAAAATTTTAATTATAGCTGCTGTTGTAGAAATATCATCAGTATTTTTATTTAGAAATTATAATGATAGCTTATTTTTTAAAGTTTTATCTAAAAGCTACTTAATATACCCAGCAATTTTATATGTAACTACAATAAACATCAATAAGCATTATATGAAGTTTTTTTTCTTAGGAACTTTATTCAACTTTGTTGCCATAGCATTTAATGATTTTAAAATGCCTGTTTTAATTTCTGAAGCTTTTGCAAATGCTGAAGCTACTAAAATATATCTTGAAAATGGCAAAGATTTAATACATTCTATTATGACGGATGAAACTAAATTTAAATTCTTATGCGACATAATAACAATTCCTCCTCCATACCCTTTTGTAAAAACCATAAGTGTGGGTGATATTTTCTTACTATCTGGTATTTTCATTTTTTGGCAGGAAGAGGTTACAAATTCAATTTAAAATACAAATTGAATTAAAATCATATACGTTACAGTACCACCTAAAATACTAATTAAATTATTTCTTTTCCATATATGTAAAGATGCAACTGTTATTATGGATATAGCTTCTGGTATACCATAAGGAAGCTTTGTCAAAGAAACATTTTTAACACAATAAATTATTAACATCCCTATTACTGCTGCAGGTAATACTTTTCCAATATAAACTACGTATTTAGGAGTTTCACCTTGTCCAGAAAAAATTAAAAATGGTATTGCTCTTGTAAATAAAGTAACCAATGCAATTACAATTATAATCATTAAAGATTGGAAAGTTGTTAACATTCTAAATATTCCTCCCTTGCTTTTTTCTCATGCTTATCTTCTAAATCATTATCATTTTGTTCTTTTATTTCTGTGTTTATTTTCACATCTAATTTTTTTCTTAATAAAGTTAATACAAGTAGAATTATTATCATGGATGGAAGAAGAAAACTACTGCTTCCAAAAGTAATTAAACATATTAAAGATATTAAAATACCAGTTACTGCAGGTATATGTGATTTAGCTGATAACCATTGTTCAACAAATATTACAACAAATAATGCAGTCATAGCAAAATCAATTCCTTCTGAATTAAATGTTATCAACGATCCTGCAACTGACCCAATTAAAGAACCTATAATCCAATATGATTGATTTAATATAGCTATAAAAAACAAAAACAAATTGTGATTTACATCTTTAGGAACATCCGTTAAACATAAAAGTGAATATGTTTCATCTGTTAATGAAAATATCATATAAAATTTAAATTTACCCATCTTTTTAAATTTATCAACCATGGATAATCCATAAAACACATGTCTTATATTTACCATGAAAGTTATAAAAACAACGCTTATTAAACTTATACTACCAGTAAATAAATTTACAGCAACATATTGCATACTCCCTGCGTATACAAGAGTACTCATTAAAACTGCCCATAAAAAATTATAACCTTTGTTCTCAAATAAAACTCCAAAAGCTATTCCAATAAACAAATAACCCAACATAACAGGTATTGTGTATGGGAATGCAGCTTTTAGAGCTTTCATCTTTTCGTTCATAAAATTCGACCTTCCTTTATTTTAATAAAAATATTATATAACATTTTTACTAATAAATCTATATTTCTTAAGTTTTTCATTAATCTTCGCTACCTCATAGGATGACAAGCAGTAGAAATTTAACTTGTTGGGTAAATAATTGAATTTATAATTTTAATTTCCTTAAAACATTAACTTAGAAACGAAAAGTGCTGCTATAATTGATGCTACATGTGATATTAAACCTACTTTTATTACATACCTGGTTTTTGAAATGCCAACAGCACCAAAATAAATAGCTGCAGTATAAAATATTGTTTCAGATGATCCCATTAAAACAGAAGCACATCGTCCTATATAAGAATCAGCACCATAATTTTCAAGTATTGTTTGAAAAACTCCTAAGGACCCTCCCCCTGACAATGGTTTTACAATGGATAAAGATAAAAGTTCTGGTGGAAACCCAATTAATGAAGTAACAGGGCTCAATATTTTTACTAAAAAACTTTCAGCACCTGATTGTATAAATATATTGATAGCAAAAATAATAGCTAAAATATAAGGAAATATTTTAATTGCAGACTTTGCGCCATCAAATGCACCTTCTACAAATTCTGTATATACATCTACTCCCTTAAACATTCCATATACTAATATTCCGCCTATTAAAAAAGGAAGTAAAAAATCAGAAAAATTCATTAAATTCTACCATCCTCTCTTTTTTCATAGTATTTAGCAAATAAAACAGCAACAATAGTTGAAAAAGTTGTTGCTATAAGAGTAGGAATAATTACATCCGTTGGATTTGCTGCACCTGCATCAGCCCTTAATTTTATAACATTTAAAGGAATTAACTGTATGGAAGATACATTAATTATTAGAAACATACACATAGAATTTGTTGCACGTTTTTTATTTTTATTTGTTCTTTGCATTTCTTCCATTGCTTTTATTCCAAGAGCTGTTGCTGAATTACCTATACCAAACATATTAGCCGCAATATTTAAAATAATTGCATTAATTGCTTTTGAATCATTTTCAACATCTTTAAATAGTAATTTAATTATTGGTTTTAAAATTAATGAAATTTTATTTAAAACACCTGATTTTTCTACTATTCTCATTAGTCCAGTCCAAAATGCCATTATGGCTAATAAACTTAATATTAAATCAACAGATTTTTGGATATGATAAAATAACACTTCTGAAATAACTTCAGGTTTTCCTGATAATACAGAAAATACCAATCCAAGAAATATTAATCCAAACCAAACTATTTTCA